>WQYS01000176.1 GCA_009781125.1 Acidobacteriaceae bacterium
CGATGTACTTCACCCGGAAGATCGATTGGTACGGTTCGCTTTCCGGAAAGAGTCCAGAACCTCCGCCCATGCCTGTTCCACCCACGCCTACTCCACCCGATGTAGCGTGAGTCACTTTTTGCGGTTTTTGCGCACATACTTCGGGCGCTTGTGTAACATGTTTTTGCCACGCTCGGTCGTTTCTGCAATACGCACGGCTCGGTCGAGCGCGCTCTGCACCTCGGATCGCTCGGCCCGAGCAGGCGCGCTCCATCCGACGATGACGCGCGAAAACGGCTTCGGGATGAGAAACCGGTCCCAGGAGCGCAGCTCCCAGGCTCGCTGCGGATGTAGATAGAACGCTCCCACGCGGGCTCCAGCAAGCTGGGCCAGATGCACCACTCCGGGCTTGACGATCTGGGCCGGGCCGCGAGGACCATCGCTGGTAACCGCGCAGTAGTAACCTGCCTCGTAGGCCGCCAGCATCTCGCGCAGCCCCGAGGCTCCGTCGCGCGAGCTGGAGCCGCGCGCTGCGTAAAAGCCCAGCTTCTCCACCGTGCGAGCGACCAGCTCCCCGTCGAAGCTGCGGCTGATGAGGATATGGATACCGGCATCGCGGAAGCGTGCCGCGCAGGCGATCAGGCAGCGATGCCAGAAGGCATAGACGCCAGGCGGCGGCACGTCGTATCCGGCGACGGCTCCCGGCTCGCAGGTATCCTCGAAGCGCAGCGTCGCTCCCAGCAGGCGGATCGCCAGCGCCGCAACGGTGGGGATCGTCGCCAGAGCGGCTCGTTGCTTGAAGGTGTAGTTCGGGGACACTGAGATTGAGTGTACCTAACAGCGCTGGCCGAGCCAATCGGCTCGTGCAACCTGTCCGGTTGCTGTGACATCTGTCTATGTATGTAGTATCCCTCCCAAAATCATCCACAACCGAGCCCCGGAAGACCGGGGCTCCTCTCTTTTCAGAGCGCCGAAGGTGCGTTCCATACCAGCCCAGGGCGAAGCCCTGGGTAAAGCATGTCTTCCACGATAGAAGGGCTGAAGGCCCGCTCTATAGCTCCATAGAGCGGGCCTTCAGCCCTTTATTCTTATACGGCATATTCACCCAGGGCTTCGCCCTGGGCTGGTATGGAACGCGCCTTCGGCGCTTGTTACTCGGCTTCGGGTGCCGGAGCGGCCTCAGCTTCAGCCTCTTCGGATTGCTCGGCCTTTACCACAACCTTCAGGTGGCTGGTCACCTCGCGGTGCAGCTTCACAGGAACGTGGAACTCGCCGACCGACTTCAGCGGATCGTCCAGTGCAATCTTGCGGCGGTCGATGATAAAGCCCTTCGCCTCCAGCGCGTGAGCGATGTCGGCTGGCGTCACCGAGCCGAACAGGTGTTCGTGCTCGCCCGCCTTGCGCTCGAAGACCAGCTCGACGTCCTTAAGCTGAGCGTCCAGAGCCTCGGCTTCGCCCTTCTCCTTGGCCAGCTTGCGCACGGCTGAGGCCTTCATCTGCTCGATGACGGCTTTGTTGGCCGGGGTTGCTTCGATGGCGAGCTTCTCCGGCAGCAGATAGTTGCGCCCGTAGCCGTCGGCGACCTTCACCACGTCGCCGCGATTTCCGAGCTTCAGTACGTCTTCCTTCAGAATGACTTCCATTGCAATCTCTCCATTCGGGTTCTGATCCCACACATGACGCGATAAAGCCGCGTCATATATGGGGCACCCAGATACTTAAAGTTAGTAGCGCGCGGCGAAGGCCAGCAGAGCGATGTTGCGCGACTGCTTGATCGCCTGGCTCAGGCGGCGCTGGTGCCGCGTGCAGACGCCAGTCAAACGGCGCGGTACAATCTTGCCGCGCTCGGCGACAAACTGCTGCAACAGACGCACGTCGCGGTACGAGATGGCGTCGATCTTCTCGGTGCAGAACTTGCAGACCTTCTTGCGGCGGAAGAACTTGCGTCCGCCGGGGCCGCCAGGACCGCCTGGACCTCCAGGCCCGCCCGCCGGACGCGGTCCGCGAGGTCCGCCTGGACCCCGTTGCGCTGCCGGAGCAGCCGCAGCCGGAGCAGCCTGCTCAGTTTGTGGTGTGCTGTTGATTTCGTCAGCCATAATTCGCTTTTCCTTTCAAAACTCTAAAAACTTTCAGAATCGTTCCATCGCCACACCTGTAGCGATGCCAATCTTCCGTGCGCTTAGACAGCGGCAGACTCGGACGGAACCGCAGCATCAGCCGGAGCCGCCTCAGCGGCCTCGGCAGCTTCGGCAGCCTCGGGCGTCTCGGCAGCCGAGCCTTCAGCCGGAGCCGGGGCTGTCGCGCTGCGCTTGATCCTGGTGTCGCGAATGGCCTTGATCTTCGCCAGCCGCTTCTCCTCCTCGTCGATGCGCACGGTGATGAACTTGATCACCTGCTCGGAGACGCGCAGGCGGCGCTCGATCTCGGCCACCAGCGGACCCTTGGCGTCGATCGTCATCAGCACGTAGAAGCCGTCGTTGAACTTGCGCACCGTGTAGGCCAGCCTGCGGCGGCCCATCTTCTCGGTGCTCTTCACCTCGCCGCCGCCGCTGGTCACGTTCTTCTCAAAACCCGCGATCAGCTTGTCGATGTCCTCTTCTTCCACGTCCGGGCGGACGATGTACATCACTTCGTAAGTACGGCTCATATATGTGTCACTTCTTTCTGCGAAGTTCTGCTTCGCACCCACGCGCATAAACTGCCGCGAAGGTATGGAATCTACAGCGTTGTACTACTCCAGTCCCTGAGTCCCTTCCGGCGAATCCGGTTGCGGACCCGGTTTCTGGTTGAACTCATTCATGGCGGCGCTGACGCCCTTCGTCAGCACCGTTTCGACCGCCAGCTTCACGCGGTCGAGAACCTCATCGAGCACCTCAAGCTCCGGCCTGCGCATCGGCGACAGCAGATAATCGCTGCCGCCTACCCGGATCTCTCTGCCGTCGGCGAGCGGGGGCTTGCCCACGCCAATCCGAACTCGCAGCCACTCCTCGGTCCCCAGAGCTCCCAGGACCGACTTGACCCCGTTGTGCCCGTTGGCCGAGCCGCTCTGGCTGATCCTGAACCGTCCCAGCGGGAAGGCCAGCTCGTCGTGGAGGACAATCACGTCCTCCAATCCGATCTCCAGCTCCTGAACCAGCGCGGCCACCGAAAGCCCGCTCAGGTTCATGAACGTCTCAGGCTTGGCCAGCAGCACATCCTCGCCTGCCAACCGCGCCCTTGCCGTCAGCGCTCTGCAACGCCTGTTCGCCACCGTAACGCCGCAGTCCTCTGCGATGCGGTCGATGGCCAGAAATCCAGCGTTGTGCGGCGTGAACTGATACTCAATCCCAGGATTCCCCAGTCCGATAATCAGTTTCACGTCGCCTTCCTTCTACTTCTTTGCATCCCTCCCGCATCTGGCGAAAAAACCGCCAGATACGGGGCACCCAAATTTTTCCTACTTCTTCGCTGCCTTGGCGTCGGCAGCCGGAGCAGCTTCCTCGGTCTCAGCCTTGCCCTTCTTGGCAACCTCAGGTTCGGCAGGCGCGGCCTCAGCAGCCTCCGGCGCCGGCGCAACCTCTTCCTTCACGATGGTGACGTGGGCAACGGTCGTGTCTTCATCAGCAAGAACCCTCAGCTTGTCCGAGCGCGGAATGTCGGCCACGCGGACGAGTCCATGCAACTCCAGCGCGCTCACATCGATATCCAGATGGCCCGGAATGTCCGCCGGAAGACACTCAATCTCCACCTCGCGCATGACGTGCTCGAGGATTCCGCCATGGGTCTTCACACCCACCGGGATGCCGACCAGCTGCACCGGCACCGAGACGCGCATCACCTTATCCATGGCGATCCGCTTCATGTCGATGTGCAGCAGCGTACCGCGAATCGGCTCGTACTGCCAATCCACGATCATGGCCTTGGCTGCGGCCCGGCCCTCGACGGTGAGGTCGAAGATGGTGTTGTGACCCTTGTCCGAGTGCAGAATCTTCGTAATAACCTTGGGATCGACCGCCACGGCCACGGCGTCCTGCCCTGCTCCGTAAACGACCGCCGGAATCTTGCCCGAAACGCGAACCCGACGGGCCGCGTTCTTGTTAAATCTGCCCTCGCGAGGAAGAGCAACTACTGTCTCTGTTACTGCCATTGCACTTTATCCTTTCGGGCACAGGCGATAATCTGCCCGCTCCCTTTGTTTGGGTGCCCCACTCATGCCGCAGTCTTATCGCGGCATGGGTGGGGTCTGAACTGCCGGCTCCCCACCCATGCGCGATACTGCCGCGCATGAGTGGGGCACCCGGCTTTCTACAACTAGTTGAAGAGACTGCTTACGCTGGTCTCCATGTGAATGCTCTCAATGGCCCGGCCCAGAAGCCCGGCCACCGTGAGTACCTTAATCTTGCCTAACTTCGCCGCATCTTCGCGTAGCGGGATGGTGTTGGTCACCACCACCTGCTCCAGGCGGCTCTTGGCGATGCGCTCCACCGCCGGACCCGAAAGCACCGCGTGCGTAGCGCAGGCATAAACTTTTGCTGCGCCCTGATCCAACAGAGCATCGGCGGTCTTCACCAGAGTTCCCGCCGTGTCGATCATGTCGTCGAGGATGAGGCAGGTCTTGCCCTTGACGTCGCCGATCACATTCATCACCTCGGTGACATTCATGTCGGTCCGCCGCTTGTCCACTATAGCCAGCGGCACGCCCAGCCGGGTGGCAAAGAAGCGCGCGCGCTCCACGCCGCCGGCGTCGGGCGAGATCACCGTCAGGCTGGGAAGATTCATCTCCCGGAAGTGGCTCACCAGAACCGGACTGGCAAAAAGATGGTCTACCGGAATGTTGAAGAACCCCTGAATCTGCGCGGCGTGCAGATCGACCAGCAGAGCGCGGTCGGCTCCCGCCGTCTGCAGCAGGTCGGCGACCAGCTTCGAGGTAATCGCAACTCTGGGGCGGTCCTTGCGGTCCTGACGCGCGTAACCATAGTACGGAACCACCACCGTGATGCGGGCCGCCGAGGCGCGCTTCAGCGCGTCGAGCATAATCAGCAGCTCCATCAGATTCTGGTCCACCGGGTTGCAGGTCGGCTGCACTACGAAGACATCCGTGCCGCGAACATTTTCGAGCAGTTGAAAGTGCACCTCGCCATCGGCGAAGCGCTGCAACTTGGCCTCGCCCAGCGGCACTCCTATAAACTTGCATATCTCCTCGGCCAGAGGCCGGTTGGACGATCCGCTGAAGACCTTAAAGCCCTTGGTTTCGGGGCTTCGCCCCCCACGTCCGGGGCGAGATTTGAGTTGTCCCCCGGGGCCTCCGGGCCCCTGCGTGGAACCGGTTACGGCATTCTCGCGTGGTTCGGCGACTGGCGTTAGAGTTGCGGTCATCTCTTGTTCGTTCACTTGAAACACTCCAGGTTGGTTGACCTTGAAACTGTGCCGTTTTTTTCCGGCAAGAACTTTGCGACTTCTCTGCTCGAAACCTTTGGCTGGGCGACCAGGATTCGAACCTGGACTGAGTGCGTCAAAGGCACTTGACCTACCGTTAGTCGATCGCCCAGTTATGGAGCCGTCCCTACAGGGATGGCCCATCCGTACACGCTGCAAATACTCCTGTCCAGTACACGCTGCGAGGCAAGGTTCTAGTGACTAAAGCCTTGACACCCGCAGTTTCAACACGCTGCTGAGCCGCTCGTGCATCCGCTTCGGACCGGTAAAGTCCAAACAGAGCCGAACCCGATCCGGAGAGCGCAGCATACATTGC
>WQYS01000177.1 GCA_009781125.1 Acidobacteriaceae bacterium
GAAGAGATTCTCCGCATTGGCAATGCCCATGCCGCAGTCTTCTATCTCAATCTGTACAAGATTGCCGGCGGTGCTCCAGCTTATGCGCACATGCTGCGAGTTGTTCGCCAGTGAAGCATCGACGGCATTCGCCAGCAGGTTGATGAGCATCTGCTCCAGTTGGTCAGCGTCGGCATGAAGCGTAACCGATGGCCCGGGGACAAGCTGCGCTGCCAAACGCTGCTCCAGCAGGACGACACGTTCCACGAGCGGCGCGAGCGGCACAGGCCGCAACGTTGGGGGCGGTAGTTGCGCAAGTTTTCTATACGACTCCACAAAGCGATGCAAGGCATCGGCACGGCCTTCGATGACGCTGAGTCCGCGGCGGAAATCCTTGAGCGCAGACTCTCCGCCCTGCATCTGATCGACGCGCGCAAACAGACTGGCGGCGATGGACTTGATAGGCGCAAGAGAGTTGGAAAGCTCATGGCCTAGTACTCGGACCAGCCGCTTCCAGGCTGTCTGCTCCTCTTCCTGCAAAGGGACGCTTACGTCGGCCAGCAGAAGCATGGTGTGAGGCGCGCCGTCCTGCCGAAAGACGGCTTTGCGCAGCAGCCAACGAGCCGGTTTGTCGCCCAGCGTGTGGATGCTTTGATCGGGCGCGTTCAGAAGTTTTCCGAGGCCCAGCTCTTCGCCGCAGCTGCCAATGCAGCGCGCGTAGGGAAGGTCAAGCAGATGCACTCCGGCATGGTTGACCAATTGCAGACGATTGTCGCGGTCAAAGGCGAACAGCGGCGAGTGCATGACTTCGAGAATGCGCGCAAGCAACGCCGTTGCCTCCAGCGAGCGCACGCGCTGCTTCTGCAGCAGGTCAGCTAGAGCATTAATCTCAGCGGCGAGCTCTCCGTAAGCATCGCGTGCAGAGGATCCACGCGCGCGGAAGGAGTAGTCTCCCTCGCGTATGGCGCCGACGACGTTAGAGAATGTCTGCACAGGACGGACCAGCGACTCGATCAAAGCGGATGAAACGATGACGAAATAGAGAAGCAGACAGAGAGCCAGCAAAGCAATGACCACGGCGTCCTGTTCGTTTCGATACAGATAGGTCCCGCTCGCCAGCAGCGATGGCAGCGCCATCAGAAGGCAATATATCCACGCGCGGCGCACGGCCGAGCGGCGTCGTAAACTCTTTCTCTGCTCAGAGGCCATATTTTTTTATGCGGCGATAGAGTGCGGCGCGGCTTAGCCCAAGCGTCTCGGCTGCCGTTGAGATGTTGCCGCCGGAGCGGCGCAGAACTTTGCCGATCAACTGCGCTTCTGCCTCATCCACACTCATGTTCTCCAACTGTTGCACGGAGACGCGGGTGGAGGCAATAGCCAGGTTTGCCGGTTCGATCTCCTCTGCGCGCGCAAGCAGCACGGCACGTTCGACCGTGTGCTCCAGCTCGCGCACGTTGCCGGGCCATGCATACTGCATCATCGCCTGCATGGCGGCAGGAGAGAATCCTGAGACCGGCTTCCCATAACGAGCCTGATTACGCTCAAGAAAATGCCGCGCCAGCAGCGGGATATCCTCGCGGCGATCGCGTAGCGCGGGCAGATGAATCTCCACCGTATTGATGCGGAAGAGCAGATCTTCGCGGAAGTTCCCGGCGCGAGCCTCTTCGCGCAGATCAGCGTTGGTGGCGGAAATCACACGCACATCGACGCGCCGCGTCTGCGACGAGCCAACGCGCTCCAGTTCGCCTGTCTCCAACACGCGCAGCAGTTTGGCTTGTTGGCGTGGCGGAACATTGGCGATCTCGTCGAGAAAGAGCGTGCCGCCGTTAGCAAGTTCAAAGCGTCCGATGCGGTCGGCGCGCGCGTCGGTGAACGCGCCTTTGACATGGCCAAAGATTTCGCTTTCAAAGGTACCTTCAGGTAGTCCTCCAGCGTTGACCGCGACCAGCGGATTACGCGCACGCGGCGACGCGGCATGAAGCAGGCGCGCGACGATCTCTTTGCCAGTGCCGTGTTCGCCGGTAATCAGCACGTTGGCGTCGGAGGGGCCGACCTGCGCAATCATCTCCAGTACGGGCTGCATGGCAGGCGCGGAGGCAACAAAATGCGGCATGCCTTCCATGCGCAGCAGGCGGTTTTCCAGCTCCAGTTGCCACGAGCGGCGCAGGGCGCGATACAGCTCCGCGTGAAGACGAACCAGGGAGAGAAGGCGTTCGTTCTCCCAGGGCTTCTGTATGAAGTCGCGCGCACCACGCTTGATACTCTCGACGGCCAGGTCGATGTTGCCCCAGGCCGTCATGACGATGACGGGAATGCGGCTGTCGAGCTCCTGAATGCGCCCGAGCAGGTCAAGCCCCTCCTGCCCGGAGGTGGTGTCGCGCGTGTAATTGAGGTCGATCAGCAGGACATCGTAGTCCTTCTCGCCGAGCGCCTCCAGCAACTGCTGCGGCGAACGCACGCAGTCAACGGCAATCTCCTGCGGAGCAAGCAACAGCTCCAGCGCCTCTAGGATATGGGGCTGGTCATCCGCGGCCAGAACTCGAATTCGGTCCTTCTTATTCGGAATGGTCTACGACTCCTGTCTTTGCTTCATCAATAGAGATTCCATAGTCCTCAAGAATGGAGCCTACAGATCGCTTCAGTTCAATACGCGCTTTTTCGTATGCAGTTCTGGCGGTCACAAGGGCCGACTCCGCCAGCGTAAGGTCATGTTCGGCAGAGAGTGTCTGCTGGCTCGACCCGGCGCCGAGCTTTTGCTCCTTCTGCATGATATCGAGGGTCCTGGCCGCCAGATCGCGGGCCTTCTGCGCGGATTCAACGCGGCTGGCCCCCTGCTCCAGAGTATATCTGGCGTTACGCACCTCGATGCGAATGCGTTTCTTTAACTCTTCAAGATACACCTGCGATTGGCGGTACTCTAATTCCGTGCGATACTGGTCGGCCCTGGCGGCACGATTGCGCAGAGGTATCTCCAGTTGGAAGCCTGCCTGATACTCGGGCGAGGAGTAGTTCAAAGCGTTCTTCAATGCGCCGCCGTAACTGTTGGGGATACCGGTGATAGGCATGCCCGAGAGCGGATTGGGCGTTCCACCGTAGCCCGTGCCCAGGTAAAAGCCATAAATAGACAACTGCGGCAGCATCGCATTGCGCGCTGTCTTGCGGCTCAGCTCACTGTTCTGCAAGACCAGGCTTGACTCCTGCAGCTCGGTACGGTTTCTGAGCGCGGAGGCAATCATCTCCTGCGCGGATTCGGTAACAGCTTCCGCCGATTCTCCTGCGTGGTCTACAGGAATGACCGGCATCTCTTGCAGCACAGGATCGTCGAGCGAGCGCGTGATGGTGTTCTTCAGGTAGAGTTCCTGAAGTTGCAGATTGGTGCGCGCGATGGTCAGGTCCTGCTGGCGTGTGGCCAGCTCGCCCTCCGCCTTGAGCACCTCCATTTCGGGGACCGCCTGCAACTCAAGCTGCTTACGGCTGGTTTCAAGGGTTGCAGAGGCGAAGGCGACGGAACGCTCGCCGGCCTGCTCGTTGCCGTAAGCCTCTACCAGGTCCCAGTAAAGATTGCATATCTGCGTGATGGTTGCAATCAGCTGAGCGCGGAAGGCGATATCGGAGACCTTCTGGGTGGTCTTGGCAATGCGCAGAAATCGCAGGTTCGGGCCAAAGCCAAAACCAGCCAGTAGCGGCTGCTGCGCAAAGAACTCAACCGAAGCGTTCAACTGCGGATTCAGCATGTTGTTGGGACTGTTTGTAGTTTGGCGGCTATTGTTCCACACGGCCTGAATGCTTCCGCCTGTAGGGAATGCTTGCGCATAGCTGACGTTGCCCTGAATGCTGTTCTGATGGATCGTCGGAACGCCATAGAGGGTCTGGTTGGGCAGCAACTGCGAGACGTGATCGACAGATCCTGTTGCGGAGATGACCGGGTCGTAACTGGATACAGGCGTGCCCGCACCCAGCGTGGATTGCACCAGTCCGGAAGCGCCAGCGCCGGCTCCGCCAGCGCCACCGGATGTTCCGCCTGCTCCTGCGCCTCCTCCGGTTCCGCTGAAGGAACTGCCAGCGCCGCCAGGCGTGCCGGAGACGATTCCCGTATTTACACCGCGCGCCGAAGCTCCTGCCTTCGTGCGCAGAACGTCCATCTGCGCGATAGGCAGGTTATAGCGAGCTATGACCAGATCAAGATTATTTTCGAGCGCCAGATCAATGGCGTTCTGCAGCGAAAGATAGAGCTTGCCGTCGCGCACCAGCGAATCCAGACGCACCGAGTTGGAGAGATTCGGCGGAGGAACAACCTTGCCGCGATAAGCATCCAGGGGATTATGAGAGGCGGGCAGCAGCAGATCGAATGGAGCGACACTCTGCTGGGCGGTGGGAGTCGACGGCAGCGCTTGCTCCGCGACAGGTTCCACCGCCCAGGCCATATTGATCTGAAGCAGCAGTAGAGCCGCATAAGCAGATGCGCGTTGCGTTATGTTTGTATGTTTCATCGAACCTCTGCCTCCGTAGCCTTTGTTAACGGATAGTCTGTAGGACCGTGCTCATTTTTCGGACTCATGCATTGTTACTCTGCGCGTAACGCGCTCATGGGTTCGATGGATGCGGCGCGGCGAGCTGGAATGAAACTGGCGACGATAGCACAGGCCGTCAACACGCAGGCAGCCAGCGCGAGCGAGACCGGATCGTGGCTGCTCAACTGATAAAGCTGGCTGGCCATCAGATGACCTGCGTACAAGGCTCCGGCGATGCCAATGACAAGGCCGATCCCGAGTTGCACCAGAGCGTCGCGCATAACCATGCCCACAACGCCAGAGCGAGTCGCCCCCAGCGCCATGCGGATGCCGATCTCGTTGATGCGGCGGGCAACCAGGTACGACATCACGCCATAAAGACCTACGGAGGCAATTATGAGTGCCAGTAGTCCGAACAAGCTGATCAGCTTGGCAATCATGCGCTGCTGTGTATAGTTGTTGGCAATCTGCGTGTCGAACGTGCGCCCATCGTAGATGGTGATACTCGGATCAATTCCAGCCATGGTCTTGCGAACCAGCGATTCCACATCCTGCTGTGGCTTGTTGAAGGAAAGGATCAAGGAGGTTGCAAACATGGTTCTTGTTTCAAATCTGATAACTATGGGCTCGGTGTAGCCAGCGTAGACCTGCGATAAAGGACGCAAATAGGTCGGCTCGGCTAAATCACCCCCGCTGTATAGCATGGCGTCGGCATACACGCCTACGATTTCAAAACTGCCTGAAGTTGAGGGAGTTACGCCGAAGTGCTGCCCGATAGGATCCTTGTCGGGGAACAGCTTTTTCGCTAAAGACTCACTGACGATGGCCACCAGAGGTGAGGTTGCCGTGTCCTGTTCGGAGAGATCGCGTCCGCGAAGAATGGGCGTACCGATGGACTTGAGAAACTGCGGGCTGGCCCGTGCCCACACGGCGCCGAAGGCACATTCCGTGGACCCTTGTGGTATTGTGCAGCTCCCAGCAGAAACGCCATCCATCGGACACTGGCCGGTCAGGCTGGCATGAACCACACCGGGCAGAGCGGAGAAGCGGTCTTCCATCTGGCGAAACAGGCCGGGCAGACGTTCCACAGTATAGCCTGGGGTAACAGGATCAAAGCGCACCGTATAACGGTTCGCTGTCTGGAAGCCGAAGTTCTGGGTCATGATCTTTACCAGCGAGCGCGTCGTCAGAACAGC
>WQYS01000178.1 GCA_009781125.1 Acidobacteriaceae bacterium
ATGCGCTGTGGCTCAACGAGGCTACGCCGGAGCAGCACGACCGCCTCATACGCTGGTGGCAGGACGAGATCGAAGGCACGGGCCGCGTGCCGGTGATGAGTTCCGAGCAGAAGCCCGAAGTGCTGCGTTTTGCCGGCGGCACGGATGCGGACCTTCGCCTGGCGTGGCAGGAGATGCTGATTCGCCTCATCGCCAACGCCTTCGAGCTGCCGCCGATGTATCTCGGCATGCAGCAGGACGTCAACCGCTCCACCGCCGGAGAGATGGCAGATGAGGCATTCCAGAGCGCCGTGGTTCCGGTGGCCAGGCTGGTGGCCGAGCACATCACGCGCGACCTGTTTGCCAAGAAGCTGGGCTGGCGCGAGTTTGAGTTCTGCTTCAACGAACTCGAAGGCCGCAACGTGACGGAAGAGATTCAGATACAGACCAGCCTTCTTAATGCAGGTGTGCTGACGGTAGATGAGGTGCGCGCCATGCGCGGCCTTCCGCCGCTGACGCCTGCGTAAATCGAAATACCACAAACGTTCGGGTGCCCCATCCTTCGTCCGCCGATGCGGATGCGGGTATCCAACTCTTCGAATCGGACGAAGGGTGGGAAAGTATGATGCTTAATCAACCATGTTACCGACAGAAACAGTGGCGAGTTGAGCCGTGTACCTTCCCACCCTTCGTCCGATCCGAATGAGGTGGATACCTGCACATGTTTTGGCGGACGAAGGATGGGGCACCCGGTCCTTGTAACTGGTTTGAAAAATAACGAGGAGATATTTGTGAAGCTGACCATCGACAATCTTGATGGAGCCGGAGCCATCGACTACAGTGCTGCTCTTTCTGCGCCTCTCGGCTCCGGCGAAACTCCGTTGAAGATCGAGCGGGTGTTGAACACGCCTTCGCGCTGCACACTCACGCTGGACCTCAGCGCCAACGGGCTTCCGATGCCTGTGCGGCGCGGGCGCATCGTCGTCACCTCCGAGCGCGGAGCGACGCTCTTCACCGGCTATCTTGCGACCGAGCCGGTGCGCATCTATGTGGGCGTGGCCACCGAAGGGCATGTGTATCGCATTGCCATCACCGCCGTGAGCGACGCGGCGTCGCTCGACAAACAGCCGATGCCGTCGTTTGGAACTACGCTGCTCGGCACGGGCGCGGTCATGCTGCCGCTGGCCGGTTCGACTACGGGAAACGTGATTCACACGCTGAACGACGGCGACGGCACGCTCGCGCTCACCGCGTTGCAGATGACGAACGCACGCGAGGTTGCCAATGACGTCACGCTCAGCGGCGAGATCGAGGCTACAACCTACATAGCCGAAACCTTCAACGGCGACGGCACTACGGCGGCGTTTCAGCTTTCGGAGACGCCGTTTCATCCCAAGAACGCTGTCAGCGCGACCAGCTCCACCGTGCTCTTGTCTGACAGTTTCGAGACCGGCGTGCTGAATCAAAACATATGGAAGGCCTCGGACCCAGGCTCGCGCCTCAGCTTCAGCGGCTCGGGCTTTACGGTGCAGGGCGGCATTGGCTACGACGGACAGACCACGCTCACGGCGCTGGACGCGGTTGAACTGGGCGGCTCGCTGGTAATCGAGGCGGCTTCGGTGCAACTGACCGCGCCCAGCGATGGCGTGATCTGCGGCCTGTATCGCGGGCCGACGGCGCGCGCCAACTGCTTTGCCGGATACAACGTGCGCACCAGCGGATCGTCCGTTCTGGTGGTGCCGTACGTCAACGGCGTCGAGGTGGGCACGGCCTACACGATACAGCAGGGGCACAAGTATACGCTGCGTATTCGCGTCTACTCGCCCGAGGCGGAGCGTATCTTGCAGACCTACTACGCGATGGTGGATGGCGCGCTCGTTGCCTTCGGCGGCGGCGAGAACGGCTCGCCCGTATCGCTGGTCTTCGATCTGCAGGATCTGGGTGTCTCTTCAAACACGCCTGCTACGGTGCTCTACGATGGCTCGGTCAACGTTTCGCCCGGCTTCTGCACCTTTGTTGCCGTGGACAGCATTCAGTTGACGGGCTCGATGCGGTCGTTCAGCATTACGCAGGAAGGGTCGGCGTGGATCACAAGCATTCTGCCCAGCGGCGTAAAGCGGACGCGCCTGTTCGGGAGCACCGGCGAGGGCGTAGATTGTCAGCTTTCTACAACCGGGAAGCTCACATTTTTTGATGGCCGCATTCCTGTTGCGGGAGAGCGCGTTACGGTGACCTATCGCGCTTGCAGCCGTGCGGTGGCGCGGCTTGAGGACGCTGCCAGCGTCAACGCGGCCAAGTCGAGAGGATATGCAGGCACGGCATCGGTGCGCTGGCTGGGCAAGGTCGTGCAGCCCATCGCTCGCAGCAGTGTGGATTGTGAGAGCGCGGCGCAGGCGGTGCTGAGCTTTGCCGCCAGCAGCTCGTGCGCGATCGCGGGGACATACTCGATGATGAATCCGGCTGTAGATATTCAGCCCAGGGATATTCTTTCGATAACGACCGGCGACACGGTGCTGGAAGGGATCGTCCGCAAGGTAGATGTAGTGGACACGCTGTCTGCGCCCGAGGTGTTGAACTACAAGATCACCTTCGCCAGCGGCTGGGCCGAAGCGATGGGAATGAAGCTGTCCGAGCCGGTTGCCGCCGATGCGCAGATTCCTGTAACTGCGTCAGATACAATATCCGGCCCCGGCACGCTTACGAACCTGCAACAGTTACAAATTGTCAGCGCGACCGCGACTGTCTTGCAGATTGACGCAGGCATGGACCCGCCCGCCGGTGGAGGCTTCGAGGTGCGGCGCACGGACTTTGGCTTTGGTTCAAGCACAAGTCCGGATTTCGTTCTGCGCAGTCCGGTGCGCGGCTTCGCCATTCCGCGCACGGCGCAGGTGGAGCGGTATTACGTGCGCATGTACGACAACTCGGCCCCGGCGAAGTACTCGCGTTTTTCGAGCGCCATATTTGTGTGCCTTCCGGTCTGAGTCTCGTCTCGACCGCAGACAAAAGAAAGCAGGAGTCTATGACGGAGTTTGAAGCGACGGTACTGTCAGATCTGGAGGTGCTGAAGAGCCAGATGAACCAGTTGATCGGCGTAGGGCAGCCGGGAAGACTGATTCAACTGGAGAAGCGCGTCGATGCGCATGAAAGGTCGATGCAGCAGGTGAAGGGATACTTTGCCGCTGGCGGCGCTCTGCTGGCAATCGCGAATCTTATTATTGAGCATTACGTCAGGTAAGCAAAACCCCGTTCATGACACAGTAAAAACATGTCATGAACGGGGTTTCCGGTTACCATCTCACTACTCCTGCTGCTGACGTCTACTTATCGCAATCATTCAGGTCGTCTACGGCGCGGTTGTAGTCCTTGAAGAAGTCGTCAAAGTCGCTGCCGATACTGGAACGCTTGTTGCCTTTGAGATCGACGCTGAGAGCGCGGGCTTTGCCGATCACATCGTCCATGCGTTCTTTGTAGTTCTTGCATCCGGCGTCCCACTTCGGCCCGCCACTGGAGTCTGGCTTGAACTCGCCCAGAGTTGTGTTGCGCTGAACCAGGCCGTCGATGGCTGTATCCAGAGCGGCAATCTGCGACGAGTCATGAGCAGCGGACCTGGCCGCATCGATGACGCGGCGTCCCTGGAGGGAGACATCCATGGTCAGGTAATCCAGCGTGCCCGGCTTGAGCGCTTTAAACTTCTCCTCGTCCAGCGAAAATTTGTAGTCGTGAATCGCCGATCCAAAGGCGTCAGCCATCTCGTCGGCGCGATTCAGCGCGGCCAGCAGTTGCGGCGCGAACTCGCGCGCCCTGGCGCCCTTGTCGTTGAGGTACTCCTTGGTCTTGTCGTAGGTGGCGGCCTGCTTCATGAGCGGATTGAGCTTCTCCAGAGCATCCTGGAGGGCGGACGCCTTCGGATCGATCTCCGCAATGTCGGGCTTCATCGCAGTTGCCTTATGCATTTTCTCCAGAAGCTGATCGACATCGCCTCCGAGATAAGGAAACGACGAGTCCGAATACCCAGGCTTTTTCAGCGTGGCCATCAGCTCTTCGGTTGAGTTGGCGTACTTGTCGAAGTGCTCCCACTGAATCATGTGGTTTTGTACATCGACATAAGCGTTCAGCTTGCCCTGCAGCGAACTGCCGCCGCCAGAGGCAGTGGAAGAACTGAGTGCGTTGCGGAGACTGAACGGGCCGCCATTCTTTTTCTGCTGATAGATGCGATATCCCCATATGCCGAGGATGACGATAAGAACTACGAAAAGACGAAACTTCATGCCGCTGGACATCGTGAGCAATACCACCGTTCCATGGAGTGTGCAAAAGAATGCCTGATTTTATCAAAAATTCTGGCCCCAAAGAATTAATCAGGAATTCAGAGCGAATCAGCGACAACCGGTTTGCCCTTCTCGTTCAACACGATGCTGGCAATGGGGCTGAAATGGTCGTGCGTAAATAAGACCTTCCATCTCTCCGGGATCGCCCGCTGGTAGAAACGCTTGCGCTGCACGATGGTTTCCAGCGGGTCGAGATCGTAGCCCATCACCCAGGTGCTGTCCAGATGCGCCGAGGTGGGAATCAGATCGGAGATATAGCAGGCGTGCTCGCTGGCTCCTCCGTGCGATAGCGATTCAACATGAATCGCAATAAGTTGCTGCGTGTGACCGGGGTAAATCTCCACCGAGATTCCGGGAACGATCTCCGCATTGGCGCGGATGCCTTCGGTTGTCAGCAGAGTCATCTGCCCGCTCGCGATCAGCGGCTCGTAGTTGGCGGCGACGTAGGCGACGCCGTCGCGCTCCAGTTGCAGGCGTCCATGCTCGACCTCGCCGCGATGCGCAAAGTAGCGCGCGTTGGGAAAGGTCGGCGTAACGGAGCCGTCCGCGTGCAGAGTCGTGTTCCATCCGCAGTGGTCGAAGTGAAGATGCGAGTTGATGACGACATCGACCTTGGCCGGATCGACTCCGGCAGCTGCCAGCGATTGCGGCAGCAGCTCCTGGTTCTGGTGAATCTCGCGCATCTTGGCCGACTGCTTGTTGCCGATGCCGGTCTCGATGACCACCGTATGCTTGCCCGTGCGCACGACGACCGTGTTCAGGCCCAGAAGGATGCGGTTCTGCTCGTCGGCGGGAGCGCGCTTCTCCCAGAGCGTCTTCGGCACCACGCCGAACATCGCTCCACCATCCAGTCGATAGGTTCCATCGGTGCAGACGAGGATTTCAAACTCACCCACATGATCGTGGGCGCGTACGAGGTCAGTTACAACTCCTTGCATGGCAGCCTCCGTTACTCATCCTACTCGAAGGCAGCTATGAACGAGCGCTCAGGCTCGCGGCGGAGGAGGAGGTACGGCAAGATTCAAAGGCTCAGCATTCACTGGCTGAGAAGCAATCGGCGCGGCGGCTGCGCTAGTTGTGGCCGCGGTGACTCCGTTCACCGGAGGCAGCTCGGCGCGCTTGTTCTGGAAGCACTGGCGGCAGAGAACCGGACGCCCCTGCGTCGGCTTGAAAGGGACGGTGGTCTCGATGCCGCACTCCGAACAATGCGTGCGCGTCTCAGTGCGCGGAACCACGGCGGTCGCCGGATCCTGTCCGGCGGCCAGACTGGCGCGGCGGCTCTTGCAGAGCTTGCACCGCTTGGGGTCGTTCTTGAATTGTTTGTCGTAGAAGAAGAGTTGTTCGCCGGCGGTGAAGATGAATTCACCGCCACAGTCC
>WQYS01000179.1 GCA_009781125.1 Acidobacteriaceae bacterium
GGCAGGAAGACCAGCCAGATTATGGTCACCTACACGGTCGAAGAGGGCCAGCAGCAGAGGTTCGGCAGAGTAGACCTGGCGGGCGTCGATCCGGGCCGGATGCAGGACGTGCGCGCACTCATGAATACGCAGGCAGGACAGCCCTTCTCGCTGGTGACGCTCTCCGGCGACCGCGACGCCGTGCTGGCCTACTACCTGAGCCGCGGCTTCGATCAGGCGCGGGTCGAGATTCGCCAGCAGGGTAACGCGGGGAATCTGACGGACGTTTCGCTGAACGTCTCCGAGGGGCAGCAGGTCTTCATCGACCAGGTTCTGATCTCGGGCTTGAACTTCACCCGGCCCAGCGTCGTGCGCGGCAAGATTCTGGTGCATCCCGGCGATCCGCTGGACCAGAGCGCGCTGCTGGAGACGCAGCGGGGATTGTACGATCTGGCGCTGTTCAACGAGGTCGCCACGGCGGTGCAGAATCCCACGGGCAACTCGCCCACGAAGAACGCGCTGATTCAGATCACCGAGGCCAAGCGCTGGAACGTGACCTACGGCGTGGGCCTGGAGGTGCAGACGGGGTTTCCGGGCAACCTTAATCTGACCAACGCCGGATACTCTCAGGAAGGCATGACAGGCGTCAGTCCCCGGGTGCAGTTCGACGTATCGCGCATCAACTTTCGCGGCACGCAGGATTCGGTCACGCTGCGCTCGGCCTACGGATTGCTGGAGAAGGTTGCAGTGCTGACGTTTCAGAACCCACACCTGATGGGAAGCCGCAACTTCGCCGGATCGGTCTCCGGCGGGTATACGAACATCCGCGACATCACGACCTTCGCCGCCGAGACCTTGCAGGGCAACTTCAGAGTGACGCAGAAGTGGGGTCGGCGCGATACCACGCTTTACGATTTCATCTATCGCCGGGTGAAGGTTGACCCGCGCAGCTTGCAGGTCTCCGTGGACCTGATTCCGCTGCTGTCGCAGCCGGTGCGCGTCGGCGGGCCCAGCTTTACGTGGTTCCACGACTCGCGTTCTCCCAGCCCGCTCGATGCGGTGAAGGGAAGCTACACAACGGCGCAGCTCTTCTATGCTTCGTCGGTCTTCGGCTCGGAGACGGACTTCACGAAGATTGACGGCACCAACACCACCTACTACCAGTTCGACCGGCGCAGGTACGTGCTGGCGCGGAGCACGCGCATCGGATACGAGCGCTCCACGGGAGCAAATCCCAACGCGGGCAGTCCGGTTTGCCAGGGCGATCTGTTGACGACGAATCCGACCTGCAACGCTATCCCGCTGCCGGAGCGGCTGTATGCAGGCGGCGCGACCTCGCACAGAGGATTTCCCATCAACGGCGCTGGCCCGCGCGACCTGCAAACGGGGTATCCTGTCGGCGGCTCGGCGGCGATTGTGAACTCAGTGGAGCTGCGCATGCCTCCGCCAACCCTGCCCTACGTGGGCGACAGCGTAAACTTCGTGCTGTTTCACGATATGGGGAACGTCTTCCAGAATGCCTCCGACATGTTCCCCGGCTTTCTGCACTTTCATCAGCCGAACCGGGGCACGTGCAGGGACGTCTCGGGAACCATCGGAACTTGCAGCTTCAACTATTTTTCGCACGCTGTAGGACTGGGCGCGCGCTACCGGACACCGGTCGGGCCGATCCGGCTTGATTTCAGTTACAACCTGAATCCGCCGATTTATCCGGTGATCAACGACTACACCAACAAGAGCGTTCCGCATGTAGGACAGGCGAACCACTTCAACTTCTTCTTCAGTATTGGACAGACCTTCTAGCGTGCATAAGACAGAGAACAACACGGCGAGACGAACTCCGGGTGCCCCACTCATGACGGTTTTATCGTCATGGGTGGGGGGGATGTCTGTGGAGAGAAGAACCCCGCCCATGCGCGATAAAGCTGCGTATGAGTGGGGCACCCAGGTAGTTCGCCTCGTAATCCTGCTGGCCGTTTTTGTTGCCGCTCCTTTCTCGCGCGCGCAGGAGCAGGGCACGGTGCTCGACCGCGTGGTTGCGGTTGTCAATGGAGACGCGATCCTCGAAAGCGATATCGATGAGGAGCGCAGGTTTGCGAACATCCAGCCCTACCGCAGCGGGGACAGTTCTCGCGAGAGTGCTTTGGATCGAATTATCAGCCGCACGCTGATTCAGCAGGAGGCGCGCCTGCAGCCGAATGCAGAGGTCAGCAACGAGGAACTGGATCGGCAACTGTCCACGTTGCGCAGTGAGATTCCGGCCTGCAAGCAGTCCCACTGTGAGACGGACGAAGGGTGGCAGAAGTATCTTGCCGGCAATGGGTTTACGCCAGCCGAGTTCCGCGAGCTCTGGCGCAGCCGGATGCAGTTGTTCCGGTTCATTCAGATACGGTTTCGCGGTGGTGTTCATATCACCGATGACCAGATTCGTGAGTACTACGAAAAGACCATGCTGCCAGAGTACGAGCGGCAGAAGGTGGCTCCTCCAAAGCTGGAGACGATCTCACAGCGAATCGAGGAAGTATTGCTACAACAGCAGGTGACTAACCTGATGCGTGACTGGCTGGCCTCGCTGCGGGCGCAGGGAAGCGTCCGCATTCTCAAACAGGACGGGGCCGGCCAATGAGCAAAATGGAGCTAAAAGACAAGCTGCACGAGGCCGAACAGAAGCTGGAGCACGGCGTAAAGCTCATTGGCGCGAAGATCGTAAAGGCAGAGCGCTCGCTCGCAGCCCGGATCACGCGCGGCATGGCGATTGCAATCCTCGTGGCGGTGCTGCTGATCGCGGCGCTGGTGGGCGCGGTGACGTGGTACACGACCACGGCGGATTTCGAGCACAGAATAAGCGCGCTGGTTGTGCGCACGCTCGAAGACGCTACGGGCGGGCGCGTGGAGCTGAAGGCGCTGCACTTCAGATTGTGGCATCTGGCCATGGATGCTCAGGGATTGGTGATCCACGGGCTTGAGCCTTCGGGCGAGGCTCCGTATCTTGCTGTTGACAGGGTTCAGGCGCATGTAAGGGTCTTCAATTTTTTTGGCCACGCATCGGGCCTGGTGCCATCTCCGCGCGTCTCGCTGAACTACCTGCGTGTGGATCATCCGCAGTTTCATCTGCTCATCGACAAGGACGGCAAGACCAATCAGCCGCTTCCGAAGCATCCGCGTACAAGCACGACTCCGCTCATGGATACGCTGCTTGATCTGAAGGCGAAGCAGGTCGAGGTCGCCAACGGCGTGGCGCAGATCAACAACCGCGCGGTTCCGTTCGAGGTGGCGGCGCGTGATGTTGATGCCGAGATTCACTACATCGCCAGGAGTGACCGCTATGGCGTGACGGTCGATCTCAAGGATCTGCGGACAAGGTTCAAGCAGGAGCCGGAGGCGCAGTCGCGCCTGCATCTTGTAACTGAAATAGGTCGTAATACCGCCGAGCTGACGAGTCTCGACCTGCACACGGGCAAGGCCTCGGATCTTCATGTAACAGCGACGCTTACAAACTTTGCCGATCCGGACTGGCAGGCGCAGGCCAGGGGGGCGCTGGAGGTAAATCAGCTTGCCGTGCTGACCTCTGTCGATGGCCTGAAGGCTGGCACGGTCGATCTGGACGTAACCGGACATAACTGTAGTGCGGCTTCCGCGCCGGAGCCGAAGCGTTCGCGGCTGTGGTCGCGTCTGCATCTGCGGCGGCAGGATCAGCCACAGCTTCAGCCGTCTTCGCCGGAGTGCGTCTCCGGTTACCTCATCGCAGGCGTGGCGAAGCTCAGAGGCGTAACCTACCGCGACGAGGACGTGAGGCTGCATGATATCGACGGCTCCGCGCGGCTGCACATCATGCCGTCGGAGATCCTGCTGACGGAGATGAGCGCCAATCTTCCCGGAGGCGGAAACGTGGCCGGTGACATGAGGATTGCGAACTCGCACACGGCGATCAAGGCGACGCTCGCGCGCGTTCCTCTGCGCACGATCATGGATATCACCGCGCCGGAGAACTACGGCGATCTGGGCTTCGACACCGCGGTCACTGGACCGGTGACGGTGGAGTACGGAAACTCCGGCAGGCGCGCCGCCGATACGGTTGAGGTGGACGGAAACTTCACGCTCGCGCCGACAGGTGCGCGGCGAGGCCGTTCTAACGTTCCCTTCGCCGGACGCATCGCGGCCCACTACACCGGCAGGAACGACACGGTCCGCATCCAGCAGTTTGCCATGCAGTCGCCTGAGTCGAGCATCAATGCAGACGGCGTGCTGGGAGTCAGCTCGGGGGATCGTCTTACAGCGCTTAACGCGGGCCTGGAGATACGCGATCTCTCCGAGTACGACCAGTTGCTGACGACGCTCGGCCTGGAGGCCAACGGGAAGCGCGGTGTGGCGGCGATTCCGGTCGTGCTGCATGGAGCGCTGGAGTTTCACGGCTCCGCCAGCGGTCCGGCGGACGATCTCGATGTGCGGGGACATGTAGAGGCAAGTCAGATCGAGTTTGCCATGGGTTCGACCGATGCGCTGATCGATTCGCTCGCCGGCGACGCGGAGTATTCGCCGAATGAAGGCGTGACGGTTACACATTCCATGATTCGCCGCGGACATGCGGCTCTCAATGTCACAGGCTGGCTTCGACCGCGCAAAGAGGTCTCCGTGCGAGGCGTTGACAGCTATGTGTGGGACAACGGGATGAGTATGGATGCGAAGGCGCAGTTGGCCGAAGGCTCCCTTTCGGATGTGTTGCAGATACTCGGCCAGCATGAGATTCCAGTGACGGGAGCGATTGTGGCGAATGCCCACGTGACAGGGACGCTTCAGAATATGCACGGAGCCGGGCGCATCGCACTGAAGAACGGCGTTGCCTATGGTGAGCCGTATGATTCCGCCGTGGCCGATCTGTCCGTGACTGGCAGGGAGATCGACGCCACTCATGCTGTGGTGAAGCTGCATGGAGCCGAGATCACGGCCAACGGCGGCTACGACTTCGCCAGCGAGCGCCTGCACGGACACGTCGAAGCAGACAAGCTGGTGCTGTCCAGGTTCGAGACTGTAAAGAAGCAGCTAGGCCAGCGCGTTCACGCCGATGGCATTCTGAGCCTGACGGCGGACGCCAACGGGACGTTGCAGGAGCCGAACCTGAGAGCCAGCGTCAGGCTCGCCGGAGTGAGCTTCGAGGGGCATCCGGCAGGCGAGACCACGGCAGAGCTGCACACGGCGGGCAAGGTTCTCTACGCTGCGGTGAGTTCGAGCCTGTTCAGCGCGAAGTCCGATCTCGCCGCGCAGGTCGAGCTCGCCGGCGACTATCAGACGCAGGCGAAGCTCACGATTGCGTCCTTTGACGTCAATCGCCTGCTGGAGGTGGTGGCTCCGGATCGCGTGGCGGCGCAGTCGTCCATCAGCGGAACCGCGTCCATCAGCGGCCCGCTGCGGACGCCGAAGAACCTGAGCGGCGTGGCTGAGTTCAACGACATTCACGTCACGCTGCAACAGCAGTTGGAGATGACGGCAGCCGAGCCGCTGCGCCTCAGCCTGCGCGACGGCGTGGCCACGCTCGAACAGTTGCACATCACCGGCCAGGACACGGACATGCGCGTCAGCGGAACGGCCCAGTTGTTCGGAGCCGCTACGCCGCGCGGCGGTAAGCTGGGCAAGCTGAACCTCAAGGCAAACGGCAGCGTGAGCATGTCGCTGCTGCACATGTTTGA
>WQYS01000180.1 GCA_009781125.1 Acidobacteriaceae bacterium
GGCAGACGCGGCACGGTGCTCAACCGTCAGCGTGATGCGATCCTCATTGTCCCGGCTCAGGTACAAGTTGGAATCCCCCCAGGCGTGGAACTCGGATGAGCCGCGCAACGACTGCCCGGCGCGAATCTTGTCGCCCCCCTTACGCGCATGATGGACGACAAGAACGCTCAAGCCATGGAGGCGCTGCTGTTCGCGCAGAAACGCCAGCAGAGGGGCGACCCCGCCGCTGGTGTTTTCGTCGACGCGATGGAGACGAACAAAGGGGTCGAGGATGAGGAGCCGCGGCCGCAAGTAGGCAATCGTCTCTGCCAGATTCCTGCAATCGGCCTCAACATCCAGGCGCAGGCTCGGCGCGGTGATCAGGTACAGGTCGAGGTCGGCGATATCCACGCCGGCAGCGGCACAGATGCCATCGAGCCGTTTGCGCACGATGTGGCGAGCGTCCTCGGCCGCGTAGAGCAGCACACGACCCGGCGTCGTCACGTTGAAGCGGCGCAGACACGGCGTGCCCGTGGCTACGGAGACAGCGATGTCCAGGGCGAGGAACGATTTGCAAACCTTGGGCTGACCGCCCAGGACGCCCACGGCCTGGTCACCCCACAGATTCTCGACGAGCCAGCGCTGCTCTGCGGGCTGGCCCTCCAGACGATGGGCGGGTTCAACGGGAAGAATGGTCATCAGCGCCTCCTAAGGGCCTTGTTCCTGGGGGGGTTGGGGGTGGGGGGGTAAACGTCAAAGAAAAGCTTGGCATCGATCTGGCGCTTCTCGGCCTCGACCGCGGCGGCGAGCAACTCGTTGCCCATGTTCATAAGGAGGCGCAGATTGCCGCAGGCGTGGTCGGCCATCGTGGCAATGACCTCATCCTCGATCAGCTTCGGCGTCCCGGCCTCCATCAGCGCGTGGCGAAGGCAGGCCTCCAGCGTCTCCGGATCAGCGCGATCGAGCATCAGACGCACCCGCATACGGCTGGCGAGCGGCAGAAACTCCTCAGTGCGCAGGCGATCGACCAGGCGCATGTCGCCCGCAAGGATCACGGTCAGCAGGTTGACCGAGTCAAGCTTCGCGGACGCGAGCAGGCGGAGTTCAGACAGAACCGGGGGCTTCAGCTCCTGGGCCTCGTCGATGATCAGAACCGGCCGGGTCCGCGATTCCTCGATATGGGTCATCCAAAGCTTGCGCAAACTCTCCGCGCTGTTCCACCGATTGAGAGACCGCATGGGCACGGTGTGCAGATGACCCAACTCACGGTAGAAATCGGCGAGACTGGCCTGCGGACGACTGATGGTGCCAACCATCACGTCGCGCTGCTGCGACAGGTCCTCGGCTACGATGCGCAGTGCAGCCGACTTACCCGTACCGGGCTCGCCGGTGATGATGGCGAAGCCCCCCTCGCGATACAGCTGCTGGATCCGACGCCGGAAGCTGTCGATACGCGGCTCGACATAGAGCGCTTCGGTCGGCACGCCCGGGGAGAACGGATTCCATTTCATTCCGTAGAGGGCCTTCATCCTGTGGTCCATTTGATTTCCTCCTTTCTGAGACTAAGGATATCGCGACAGCGGGGAGGCAGCTTGTCCTGCAACCTCGCCCGCTGGTCGTTTCAGGTGCGCTTGCTGCTGCACGGCATCAGGCGACAAGACTCGGCACCGGCCTCCACGTCGATCATGTGGACAAAGGTCAGATCCCAGCGGGCATACCGCACTTCGATGCTGGTCCGATCGCGGTAGCCTTCGGGAACCCCGAAGCGCACGCCGGCAACGGAGACGGTACCATCGGACTTGCGCACCCTGGGGCGATCGGCTCGCGTGAAGGCGAGTTTCAGCTGCAGCGGATCCGGGCAGACCCTGGGCATCACCGGAGCGGTGAGGAAGCGATCAATCGGCGTGGTCCCCATCGTGCTGTGAGGCCTGCAATTGTACTCAGATTCGAGCCAGGTCGAGGTGACATCATTGAGCAGTTCGAGGCTGAGGCCGGTAACACTTTCCAGCATCGGCGGGAGGCTGCGTTCGACCAGGCTCGCGAAGCGCTCCTGTTTTGCGAACTGGTAGGGGCAGAAAGGAAGCATGGTCTGGTGTTCAATCTTCAGCGCGGCAAGGCCACGGGTGATCTCACTGGCGTTCATCGGAGCGCAGTTGTCGGTCATCACCGCGTGCGGCAGGCCGCGCTTCTGCATGGCCCGCATGAGAGTGTCCACGGCGTTCTCAGGGTCATCAGCGAGATACCACTGCGCATGGCAGGCGAGCCACGAGTGGTCGTCAAGGACGTTGAACAGCGTGGGGACACGCCAGCCGTCCCTGGTCAACACCCGCTTCTTTCCCCGGAGGGAGCCGAAGTGCCACAATCCGCCGACATCCTCGATTGCATGGCCGGACACCTTGCGTGGTCCACGGCAGCTTTCGCCCGGCATGCGCGGAGATGTCGTTCTGAGACGGTGGAGAGGATCGGTCATTCGTCTTCATCCTTCACGATATAGGGGGCCGGCAGGCCCATGGCGAACCGCTTCTTGAGCAAGAGGGTGATGTGCGGTGCCGCCTCGGCTGGAGGACCGGCACACGGTTGATTGGAGATCGGTGTCAGTGAGCGGCGCATTCCATCGGCGTTGGCGGCCAGGTCCACGGGGAACAAGCGGGTCAGCGCGGAACCCGTCTGGTCGTCAATCATGTAGACAGAACTCAGGTCCCAGCTGGCATACCGCACGGTGATGTCCGTCATATGGCGGTAGCGGTTCGGCACCTCGAAGCGGATCTTCCTGATCCCGATGGTGCCGTCGTTCTTGTTCTGCTTGCGGTTTTCGACACGCATGAAGGCGAACCTCAGCTCAGCTGTGTCCGGGCAATCCCGGATCACCTGGCTGCCGCCCTCCGTCTTTATCGCGGCGAGGAAGCGATCAATCGGGGTCGCGTTGATGGCGTCGTGGAACCCGCAATTATAGTCGTCCTCAATCCATGCCTGGGTCGCCTCGTTCAGCTGAGCCAGGGTAAGATCGCGAACATTTTCGAGTTCCGGCAGCAGTTGGCCGTCAATCCGCTGCCACAACCTTTCAATCTTCCCATTCTGATACGGGCTGTACGGCAGCGTCTTCTCGTGCACGATGCTCAGATCAGCAAAACCCTTTGCGATCTCGGCAGCAATCATGGGCGCACCATTGTCGCACATCGCAGAGCGAGGCAGGCCACGCTTCTGCATGGCCTGCATAAGGGAGTGGGCAACGTTCTCGGCAGTTTCGGCCAGATACCACTGCGCGTGGCAGCCAAGTCGGGAGTGGTCGTCGACGACGGCGAGCAGCAGCGGGGTGAGCAGACCCCGCCGCTTGGTCATCACCGGAAGCTTCCCATGGTGGTAATCCCAGTGCCACAGCGCATTGGCAAACTCGACTTCATAGCTGCGCACTTCGCGGGTTTCCAGCCGGGCATCGGCCGCCAACGCACCTGCGGTGTCGCGGCGGGTGATCCTACGCCGCTTCTCCAGCCCCTGCTTTTTCATATAGCGGGACACCGTCTTGTAGCACGGCACCTTCCCAAGTTCGGGATTCGTCACCGCCAGAGCGATCAGATTCTTATAGTGACGTTCGACGGTCCAGCTCTTGTGTGCGCTGTATTGGGTCGCCAACGCCTGGCGCAATTCGACAGTCATTGCCCGAGGGCGGCCGGCATCGACGCGCCGCTTGCGACCCAGACCATCGACCGGATTCTGCAGATTGCTGACGGCCTTGTAATACCACCTCTCCAGTGTCGAGAAAGAAAAGCTCACATTTTCCCCGGTCACCGGATGTGTCCACACCCGACACGCCAAATCCTTCAGCGCGCACCTCAGATCACCCGTGGCCGGAGGTGATGCCAATAGGGGGCCTATCACTGCGTGGCGGAAGTACGCCCAGTGTCTGCCATCCTGGCTATTTGGCTTCTTCTTCACTCTCAAAAACCCATTCCGAGGATCTTGGACCTCAGCTCCGGGTAAAGAACAAAAAAAACGCCGTGCCTAGATGTTAAGGTTTTGTAGTTTTCAGCAATATTAGGGCAGCATGCCTTACGTAGGTAAGGTAAGGGCGGCCCAGCGGTCGTAATCGGAGGGGTAAGCCGCGCGCAAACGGTCACCACAGGTCAGCGGAGCGATCAGCTTGAGGAATTTCTCGAGTTTTTCCTCGGTGCGCGCGACAAACCTCTCCAGCGCAGAAGCCGGCAGCAGTTCAGGCGCAGGCAACGGAGGTACGAAGGAGGCAGCAGCCTTCGCCTGCCAACATTTCGTTTTGGGGACGATGTCCTGCCAGTAGGATCGCCAGTTCCGGACGTTGCGGCGATCAATCTTGTGGTCGATGACGCTGAGACAATCATCGGTCACACCCTGGTCCATGGCCGAGCGCAGGACCACGATAGCAGCGATATAGACTTTGCGACCAAGGAACCTCTCCGAGGCCGGCGTCGTCCGGGCGTTGCACTTCGAACAGACATAGCTGTAACGGGTCTTCAGCTCTTTCGGCACGTCTACCGGTTCGTCCAGGAGCCGCAACTCACCACCGCAGTGGCAGCGACACTCCTCGGTATGTTCAGCAATGTCGTGCGTGACCATGGAGTCGCAGGCCTGACACTGCAACTGGATCAGACCGTCGAGGAATAACGTCAGACCACGAGCTACGCGCTGATAATGCGCGGGATACAGCTTCGCTCCGCATACGTGGCATCCCCTGGCTCGTGTATCTTCGGCATGGGCCAGGTCCCTTTTTTGTTGCGCGGCGAAGTATGGCAGGGTCATGAAGGTTTTTCGGCGCAAAGCATTTCTCCTCATCTGCGCGGGTTACCCGCACATAAGATCCAAGATTCCAATGAGCTGTCCGCCAGATGCGCAAGGCGCTGCCACACCGGCCGGCTTTCATTGCAGCGCAATTCCGCCTTTTGCAGGGCTGTTCTGCAGTCAGCGATGAGGGCCCAAATCGCCCAGGAATGGAGTTCAATTTCAGGGGCTTACGTCAGTTGGAGGCCACCCGTTCCCCGCTCAACGGCCGCGGGAGGATGCAACGATCGCAATGCCGTTGCTGGGCCCGTCCTCCACAGCCGCCTCTGGCGGTCACCCAATCCTCCACGATGCCTTGGCGTCGCAGCAGGTCTGGACGAAGGGCACCCGGTCGAACCAGGGGATGTCGTCTAACAATTTCAAAGGGATGCAAGCGCGCGGCAACAAGAAGGCAGAAAGCTGCGGTGGAATATTACCGTAAGGCCGCGCCCTTTTCGCCAAAAGCAATCCGAAAATGGTGCAACACAACATGGATTTGATCAACCGCCTGGATCCTCCAGCCACCTGACCCTCTCCTGCCAGACACAGGCCCACTCCCGGCCGGGCCATATCGGCTGTTGTCACAGGCTTGGTTCACGACGCTCAAAAGAGTGGGAAATGAACAATATTTCGGTCGAATTCAAATATCGTGTCCAAAAACGGCCTCAAAACCATCAATCAAATTGTCTCTGGACAGCAGAAGGTTTGGCGGAAGCCAGAGCAGAACGTATGGCGGAAGCCAGGGCAAAACGTATGGCAGAAGGCAAAACTGAGGGTGAACACGCCATGGCCATGATAATCGCCAAGAAGGCTTTGCAAATGGGTATGAATATTGAGGCTGTTGCTGAATTGACCGGCTTGAGCGAAGAA
>WQYS01000181.1 GCA_009781125.1 Acidobacteriaceae bacterium
AAGCTCGACTTCGAGTTGAAGGCCGAGGTCCAGCGGGACATCTATCGCGCACGTAAGGAAGACCCGAAGCGCGACATGGCCGACATAAAAAAGGAAGTCGCAGAGGAGCATGAACTACCTTTCATCAACGGCGGCATCCAGATTCCAGATGCGCGCATTGAGTTCGACCGCGACGACGACCGTAAACGAATCGAAGACCGCGATCAAGGTTCTCGCTCCGGTGGTCACGAGGACATCGAAGTGCTGACCGCCGCCTACGGTCGCAGCCACCTTCGCGCCAAGGCGCAGTCCGGCTTCCACAACTACGCCACGTCAGCCGACTGCGCCAGCATCACCGCCAGGATTGAGGACGACCGCGGCCTGATGGAGAACATCCTCGACCTATGACGCTGGACTACGATCCCATCTCCCGCCTGCAGGCTCCGGGGTATACGGAGCGCGAGGCCACATTTCTGTACCTCGTCGCAGTTCATTCCGGTTTCTTTCTCCGCCAGCAGTACCTACGTTTCATCCGTCGCAGTAGCGGCGCTCTGGACGAACAGTTCCTGCGCCAAGCCTCCCGGCTCGGTCACATCCAGAGCCTCGCCTTCGGCAAATCACGGCGCGTCTACCATCTGACTTCGCTCCAGATTTACGCAGCCTGCGGTCTGGGAGACTCTCATCACCGCCGCAATAAGGCCGACGCCGCCATCAAGTCCCGGCTCATGGTTCTGGACTTCGTCCTCGATCATCTCGACGATTCTATTCTCTCGACTCAGCAGGATAAGTCCGATTACTTCACCGAGAACCGCGGCCTCAACGAGTCCATCCTGCCACGTTCCCGTGGCGTGGTTTTCTCCGATGAGTTTCCCATCCTTATTAACAAGAACGGCCTTGTCCGCTTCACCTTCTTCGACGAGGGAACGCTCTCGCTCAGTTCCTTCGAGAAATTTCTCAGCCAGCACCGCGCCGTCTTCACCGCGTTGCCCGGTCTCGAACTGCTCTATGTCGCCGATTCGGAGCGGAATATCGCCTCTGCCCAGGCGCTTTTTAACTCGAAGCTCGACAAAGTCGCCACCTCTCGCGTGTCGCCCCTGATGCCGCGCGGCCTCGATCACCTGATCGAGTACCTCTCCTTATATAACCGCTTTGAAGTGCGGAACCAGTCGTCAACCCTGCGAGAACTTGCCGATCTGCGCGAAGGCAACGCTCTCTACAACTCGCTGCAGCATCGCGCGCTTGTGTCACAACTCGATGGCACACGGTACGAATTTGACAGAATCCGTCAGCGGTTGAGCAAGCTAACGGGGACGCAGGTGTTCACTGCGGTTGTTCTGCCCCATCGTTACCCGCTCTACAGCAGCAAATCCCAGCACCCGCCTAAGCCAAAGTCTGACTCTAGCGGGTACTCTACCCAGAAGCCAATCCAGAAAAGACAACCCATTCAGTATGAGCTATTTAGCTGAGCGGATGTAGGCGGGTAAAAGAAGTTCTACGGGGAGAGCGACCGCACCCCGCCGGGGTTGACACGACGGCTGACGCCGCGCTGGTCGCTCTCCCCGTAGAACTTCTCAGATACAAATCAGATCAGCCGCAGATACAAAATAGATGTTTCCAGTATCTGCGACAGATACAAACCAGATCAATTCAATATCCAAAGTTGATCTCTCGGACTGATACTCACCCGATCTACGGCGGACCTTAACAGGGACCAACTCAGGACATGAACAGGTCCGTCATCCGGCCCGAACCAGTCCCCGATTCGGACCTTAACAGGGACCGGCTCGGGACCGGAACAGGCTCCACATCAATCCGGCTTCACTCAAAACCGGGACCAACCCAGGATCGGAACGAGTACCAAGTCGGTCCCTAACAGGTACTGCCCTGCGACTGAATGCGGGCCGTGGAAGTGATGGAAAACGCCGCCAGAGGCCTTGGAAAAAATTCGTATCGAACACAACGCCAGCCAGACACAGGTGGTTCATCTCAAGACCAACATTGAGGACCCTATCCCTGTTCGATCCCGATCACGACGTGCGCCGAATCTTTCCCACCGAGGAAACTCTACGACGACAACCTACGAGAGCGATCCGCATGGCCGTGTGCTGTCACCCTCGTTTATCATTGTCTGTAACGTGGACTCTTTGTTTCTGAAGGTCTTAAGTATGCACCCTCTCCGCTTTACGGACGGAATCGAGGTTGCATCTCACTGTTTTTTTGTACGTTGGATGGCGAATGGAACTGACGCCCTACCATGTTCGATATTTTGCTCACGAACTGACCAAACGGTCCAGTTCGGCGTCGGTTGACAGTCTCACGTCGGCTCTGGCGGATGCTCAGGTTGACCTCAATCCCCATCAGGTCGAAGCCGCGCTCTTCGCCTTTCGGTCTCCGCTTTCACGAGGTGCAATCCTTGCCGATGAAGTCGGCCTTGGTAAGACCATCGAGGCCGGAATCCTGCTCTCACAGCGTTGGGCGGAACGCCGCCGTCATCTTCTCGTCATCTGTCCGGCGAATCTGCGCAAGCAATGGGCACAGGAACTCGCCGACAAATTCTTCCTGCCGTCATCCATCCTTGAAACCAAGACCTTCAATGAGGAGGTCAAACGCGGGAATCTGAATCCGTTTGACCAGCAAAAGGTCGTACTCTGCTCCTATCAATTCGCCCGTACCAAGGATGTCTACATTAAGCAGACTCCTTGGGATATTGTGGTGATTGATGAGGCGCACCGCCTTCGCAATGTTTACAAGCCCGGCAATAAAATCGCCAATGCCATAAAGGATGCAGTCAAGGATCGCCCGAAGACTCTGCTTACAGCGACTCCGCTTCAGAATTCGCTTCTGGAACTCTACGGCTTGGTAAGCATCATTGATGAATTCACATTTGGCGATCTGAGGAGTTTCCGCAGTCAGTTCTCGCGGATAAACTCTCAAGATGATTACCGTGCGCTTCGGGAGCGCATTCGGCCTGTCTGCCAGCGGACTCTTCGCCGACAGGTTCTTCAATATATTAGCTATACCAATCGGCACGCGCTGGTTCAAGAGTTCACCCCGAACCCGGACGAACAGCGGCTCTACACCTTGGTATCGGAGTATCTGCAATCGCCACGCCTGTATGCTCTGCCAGCCAGCCAGCGACAGTTGATGACCCTGATCCTGCGCAAACTGCTGGCATCTTCGACCTATGCCATCTCGGACACGCTGCTTGGCCTTGCCAATAAGCTGGAGGCTATCGAAAACGCGCAGGTTGCTCTGGACACCCCCTCGTCAGAGGAGTTGGGAGAGAACTTCGAGGCTTTGCCAGAGATCGAAGACGAATGGCTGGAGGACGAGCCGGATGAGGACGCCGACAGGACAAATGCTGTTCAGCAGTTATCGCCTGAGCAACGGGAAGAGCTTCGTGCCGAAAAAGTAAAGCTACGCCAATTTCATGATCTGGCGAAGAGCATACAGAAGAACTCCAAAGGCGAGGTACTGTTGACGGCTCTTCGTAGGGGATTCGATGCAGCCAACCGCGCTCGCGAGGAACACCAGAACGGCGCTCTCCAGCAGAAGGCCATCATCTTTACAGAATCGAGGCGGACGCAGGAGTACCTGCTTCGTCTGCTGGAGGAGTCGGAGTTCGCTGGAAAGATCGTCCTGTTCAACGGCACGAACAGCGATCCCAAGAGCGCCGAAATCTACCGAAACTGGTTGGAGCGATATAAAGGGACCGACCGTGTCACCGGCTCGCCCACAGCGGACAAACGCGCCGCACTGGTTGAGTATTTCCGGGACGAAGCCAGCATTATGATCGCCACCGAAGCGGCGGCGGAGGGCATCAATCTCCAGTTCTGCAACCTCGTGGTCAACTACGATATGCCGTGGAACCCGCAGCGTATCGAGCAGCGCATTGGCCGCTGTCATCGCTACGGGCAGAAATATGATGTAGTAGTTGTCAACTTCCTGAACCGGGCTAACGCTGCCGACGTTCGCATCTACCAGATTCTTGCTGAGAAGTTCCAACTCTTCGATGGCGTCTTTGGCGTGTCTGATGAGGTTCTCGGCTCCGTGCAGTCGGGCGTGGACTTCGAGAAACGTATCGTATCTATATATCAGCAGTGCCGGACGCCGGAGCAGATCGAGTTTGAGTTCGATGCCCTACAGAAAGAACTGGAGTCGGACGTAGCGCAGGCGCGTTCCGTGGCGCAGGAGCAGTTGCTCAACAACTTTGACCAGGAGGTCATCGAGAAGGTTCGTGTCGAGGCTGGCAAGTCCCGTAACCGCTTCGAGGAAATGCTGTGGAATGCGACACTTTTCTATCTCCAGCCATATGCAGCCTTCGACAAGACTGGTCGCAGCTTCCAGCTTGAGCGGAACCCTTTCCCGGAGGAGCAGATTCACTCCGGCCCGTACCGGATGGGTCGCAACGTCGAGGACGCGAACACCTACCGCATAGGCCATCCACTTGCATAGCGTGTCCTTGGGCAATGCCTCGCGCTCGACACGCCGCCTGTTGAGTTGCGTTTCAATCTCACGAAGAGCGGGAAGCGTATCGCCGCCCTGGAGCCGCACGTCGGCCATAGCGGATGGCTGGTCTGCTCCAGGTTCACCGTAGAGTCCTTCGAGTCCGAAGAGAACATCCTCTTTGCCGGAATCGAGGACGGCGGCCAGCCGCTCGATGACAACGCCTGTAGGCGGCTCTTTGATCTTGCCGCCGAAACGGGCCAGCCGGTTCTGCCGGTTGCGGTCCCTGCACTTGACGATCTGCTTCAGACGCAGAAAGATGACATCCTAGCCGAGATTGGCAAACGTAATAGCAGTTGGCTCGATCAGGAGACCAGCAAACTGGACCGCTGGAGCGAAGACCTGAAGTTCGGTCTGGAACAGGAGATCAAAGACCTCGACCAGCAGATTCGTGATGCCAAGCGGTCATCCGCCGCCGCCGCTACACTGGACGAAAAACTCGTCCATCAGCGTGCGCTTAAGGCGCATCAAGCCATGCGCAATCAAAAGCGGAAAGACCTCTTTGTCGCGCAGGATCAGGTTGAGGATAAGCGCGACGCTCTTATCGCCGATATTGAAGCCCGTATGACCAAGGGACAAGCTGAAGAATTGATTTTTCGCATTCGCTGGAGTCTGACATGAGCATAATTGCCGAACCTACGATCATCTGCCCAAAATGCAAAGCTGAGATTCCTCTTACAGAATCGCTCGCCGCTCCATTACTTGAGCAGGAGCGCAAAAAATATGAAAAGAGGCTGTCTCTTAAAGATAAGGAACTTGAACAAAGAGATAGAGAGCTTGAGCAGCGTGAAGAAGTACTTCGTGAAAAAGAAAAAACTGTCACGGATGCAAAGCGCAAGATCGACCAGCAGATTGCCGAACAGGTAGTTGAGAAACTGAAGACTGAACGGGCATTGATAATTGCAGAGGAAGCTCAGAAGGCCAAACTCGCCAGCGCGTCTGAGATTGAGGCCCAAAAACGCGAAGTCGAAGGACTGAGGGAAGTTCTCGCCACGAACAACCAAAAGCTCGCCGAAGCTCAAAAGACACAGGCCGATCTCCTCAAAAAACAGCGTGAGCTTGACGACGCCAAGCGGGAACTTGATCTGACCGTGGAGAAGCGGGTTCAGG
>WQYS01000182.1 GCA_009781125.1 Acidobacteriaceae bacterium
ATTGCCATCAACATCGACGAGGCGGGAAGGCTGGCGGACTTTATCTCGTCCTCGCTGCCGTTTCTGACCACCGCCGACCGCCAGGAGCTTCTGGAGACTCCCGACGCCGCCGTGCGTCTGGAGCGGATCAACAAGCACCTGGCCAAGGAGATCGACGTTCAGCAGCTGCGCAACAAGATTCAGACCGAGGTGCAGGACTCGGTGCAGCAGTCGCAGCGCGACTACTACCTGCGCGAACAGTTAAAGGCAATCCAGAAGGAACTCGGGGATGTTGATGAAACACAAAAGGATATCACCGAGCTGAAGGAGAAGATCGAGGCCGCCGGCATGCCCGAGGAGGTCCGCAAGGACGCCATGAAGGAGCTGAACCGTCTGAGCCGCATGAGTCCGATGGCGGCAGACTATAGCCTCACGCGGAACTACGTGGAATGGCTGGCGGTGCTGCCGTGGTCGAAGAGTTCGGCCTCGGAGGTCGATATTCACAAGGCCAGGGAGATTCTGGAGGCCGACCACTACGGGTTGGCGAAGGTAAAGGAGCGCATCCTGGACTATCTGGCCGTGCGCCGCCTGAAGCCGGACATGAAGGGGCCGATCCTGTGCTTCGTCGGGCCGCCAGGAGTAGGGAAGACATCGCTGGGCCGCTCGATTGCCCGCGCGCTGGGCCGCAAGTTTTCGCGCATCTCGCTGGGCGGCATGCACGATGAGGCCGAGATTCGCGGCCATCGCCGGACGTACATCGGAGCCTTGCCCGGACAGATCATCCAGCACCTGAAGCGGGTCGAGGTCAACGATCCGGTCTTCATGCTGGACGAGATCGACAAGCTGGGCCGCGACTTTCGCGGAGACCCGGCCAGCGCTCTGCTGGAGACGCTCGACCCGGAGCAGAACAACACCTTCCGCGATAACTATGTGGATGAGCCGTTTGATCTTAGCAAGGTTCTGTTCATCTGCACAGCCAACCAGATGGATACCGTTCCGGCGCCGCTGCTGGACCGCATGGAAATCATCGAGATCAACGGCTACACCGAGGAGGAGAAGGTCAACATAGCCGAACGCTACCTGATCCCGCGTCAGGTAAAGGAGAACGGCATCGATCCGGAGATGGTCGAGTTTCCGACGGCGAGCGTGGCTCTGATAGCGCGCCACTATACTCGCGAGGCGGGCGTGCGCAAGCTGGAGCAGCGCATCGGCACCATCTGCCGCAAGGTAGCTCGCAAGGCCGCCGAGGGAACTACCGAGAAGGTCGTCGTCACCAAAGAGGCAATCCACGAGTTTCTGGGCGGGATCAAGGTGCGCGTGGACACGGAGATCGCCGAGCGCACCAAACGTGCGGGCGTGGCCGTAGGCTTGGCGTGGACTCCGTCGGGCGGCGACGTGCTCTTCATTGAGGCTAACATGATGAAAGGAAAGGGAGGATTCATCATCACCGGCCAGATCGGCGACGTTATGAAGGAGAGCATGCAGGCGGCGCTGACCTGGGTGCGTTCCAACGCCGCGTCGCTGGGACTGGACGAGGACTTCACCCACGACGTAGACCTGCACATTCATGTGCCAGCCGGAGCGATTCCCAAGGACGGTCCTTCGGCAGGCATCACGATGGCGGTGGCGCTGGTGAGCCTGCTGACCAACACGCCCGTGCATCCGCTGACCGCGATGACGGGAGAGATTACTCTCAGCGGCAACGTTCTGCCCGTAGGCGGGATCAAGGAGAAGTTTCTGGCCGCCAAGCGCGCCGGGGTTCGCGACGTGATCCTGCCGTTGGAGGTCAAACAGCAGGTGGAAGAGGATCTGACTCCGGATCAGGTGGAGGGGTTGAACATCCACTACGTGACGCGCATCGAAGAGGCGCTCGGCATAGCACTGCCGAAGACGGTTCAGGAGGTGGTCGAAGACGAGGCTCTCCGCGAAGAGATGACTCACGACCTGGCCGAGAAGGCCGTCGCTTGAGCACTGTGCCATAATTGTGAGCCAGTCATCATCGCAGGATGACTGGCGCTCACATTATTGCAATTGTTATCTATATGTTGCATCTATTTGTTCAACTGTTAGGCGATGTTTTGTGGAGATTCCACCAGAGAGAACCGGTCACGATTGCCGGAACGACGTTCAGGACAGAAAATACGGCCTTATGCGGTCCAGGCGTGAAGATGAAATGACCGTAAAGCATACGATCATAGGCGAAGCCAACAATCACCGAGACAGCCGCACAGAGCGAGCATCCATCCAAGCGCCGCAATATGCGGAACAGAATTATCCCCAAAGAACCCATTCCGAAAACCGGACAGCAAAAACATCAACAGACCTCCGATCGGCGGGCCCGCCAGAACGAAAAATAACACACCTCTAACGATGCTTTTAATGTACCGGGGAATCATAGCATATTATTTTATAAGGACTTAGTAGAGAATAGCGCATCCCACACACCACTTTGTAATCATCTTGTCGAAGTATACATAATACTTGTTATCGGACATTACATCTTGTCGATCTCATCTACCCAGATAGCGCCGACCTGTTAATCTGAAAGGAGTCATGGCACTTACACTTCTACTCAATGGACAGCATCGCAGCTTTACTACCCTGTCTTTGTCATCGACCCTGGAAGACCTCGTCGTCGAACTCGGCCTGAAAGGTGACCGCGTCGCAGTGGAGCATAATGGCGAGATCGTCCCCCGCTCGCGGTGGTCAGCAACCGCGCTTCACGAAGAAGACCGCCTGGAGGTCGTCCATTTTGTAGGCGGCGGAGTCGGCTGAGGTGTTGCTGGTACCTGCCGGACTGGGCGATCCGGCATCACTAACCCAAATGACTCGCGCCCAGCGGCTGCATCGGACGGCGTTGACTGTGTTAGATTCAATAGAGTCCGCCACGCGAGCGGAGAGATGGCCGAGTGGCTGAAGGCGCACGCTTGGAAAGCGTGTTTAGGGGAAACTCTAACGTGGGTTCGAATCCCACTCTCTCCGCCAGAAGTTCTTCCAGGGGCATCCAAGGAAATCCAAGAAAGTCCACAAAAACCCGCTAAACACGCGGGTTTTATTGTTTTTACTGTCCGAAAACGTCCAGCCGTGTTTTGTGGCATCCAGCCTCAAGTGGGGGTATATCTGGGGGTACGGAGTTTTCAATTTGGGGGTATTCTGTTTTTGAGGCAAACAGAAGGAGAACGGAATGGCTCTCACCGATACCAAGGTTCGCAATGCTCGATCTGGGGATGACGCATACAAGATGCCGGACGGCCACGGGCTTTACTTGCTGGTTCAACCCACTGGCGGAAAACTCTGGCGCTGGAAATACCGCTTCGATGGCAAGGAAAAATTGATGACATTCGGCCAGTACCCGGATGTTCCGCTGGTCCGAGCGCGAGAGTTGCACATTGCGGCAAGGCAACTGCTGGCTTCTGGCATCGATCCGATGGCCCAGCGCAAGGAAGAAAAGACCGCCGAGCGTGTCCAGGCAGAAAACTCGTTTGCGAACGTGGCCGGACTTTGGCTTGAACACTGGCGGGACGGTAAAAGCCCCCGTCATGCCGATTACGTGAGACGGAGAGTGCAAACCGATATTCTTCCCTGCCTTGGAGCGCGTCCGGTTGCCGAGATCGAAGCGCCGGAGGTCGTGGCTATGGTGAGAGCCATTCAGGATCGAGGCGCAAAGGACATTGCAAAACGGGCACTGGAAACAACAAGCATGATATTCCGCCATGCTATTGCGTATGGATACGCAAAGCGCAATCCTGCTGCTGAGATCAGGCCACGCGACATTCTTCAACCCACGCGGAAGGAAAACTATGCCCGGATTGATGCGCGTGAATTGCCTAAGCTCCTACGAGCGATTGAGATTTATCAGGGAACACCAGTCACCAGACTGGCGATGAAGCTGATGGCCATGACCTTCGTTCGTACTGGTGAATTGATCGCGGCACGTTGGAGTGAGATCGACTTCGAGGAACGCCGATGGAACATTCCCGCCGAGCGAATGAAGATGCGGACGCCGCATATCGTTCCACTGGCGCGGCAAGCCGTGGAGGTACTGGAAATGCTACACGACCTCACAGGAGAGACTGAACTACTCTTCCCCGGAAATCGAAATTCCAACAAACCGATGAGCAACAATACGATCTTGGCAGCATTGGAGAGTATGGGCTATAAGGGACGAATGACCGGCCACGGTTTTCGTGGCATAGCGTCTACGCTCCTCCACGAGCGGGGCTACAATCATGACCATATCGAGGTGCAGCTTGCCCACTTGCCGCGAAACGCTGTCAGCGCGGCATACAATCACGCGCAATATCTTGAGCCGCGCACGAAGATGATGCAGGACTGGGCGGATTATCTGGAGCAGGCGCAACGCGGAGCCAATGTACTTAGCATTAACTCGCGGATACCGCTTGCTCCCAAAAACAGTCCTGCGGTAGAAGCGCCTGCAATAAAAGCGTATGCGCATACTGGTGTCTGAGGTAGTAGTCTTTCAATAAGGCGAAAACGGATTTTACCGAAACACTTCTCCTTCATAGATACTCGCCCCACGCCGTCCGGCGTTCCGATGTAATTTTCACCCCCTTTGATGTTTCCCCGGACACAACGCCGCGTTCATCGCGCGGTGCATTCCTCTTCTTGCGAAAAGGAGACGATCATGTCGTCCGTGCAACTTCTCCGTCTTCCATCGGTACAAGCACGTACCGGCTTATCGAGAAGCTCGATTTACTTCCACATCAAAACCGGCACATTTCCCCGCCCCGTGCGTATCTCTGCGCGCTGTGTGGGATGGATCGACTCCGAGATCAGCCAGTGGGTTGAGTCACGCATTACAATTTCACGTCTACCTCAAAACAAGTGTAAGAAGGGATGCCCTGACGGAGGACTGTCATGAGAATAGGTCTGGACATCCCTCACGAGCTTGACTATGAACTGGAGCGGCCTCGACCGCGAGAGGAGGAGCAGTCCGAGGTATCGCTTCAGCCAGAGCGCAACCCTGTTCAAGAGCACCTTCCCGCTCTGCGGGAACGCGCCGCCGAACATCGCTTGAACCATGAGCCGCCGCGCGGCCCCCGATCTCTACAGCAGAAGCATGATATCGACGCTCCATCGCGGCAGAGAAACAAAGACCCACGTGAGCAGACAGACGAGCGGCGCACACGGCGGGACCATCTGCCGCGCCGGGCCATCGGTCTACCGCTTCGCTCCGAGGAACGCAAAGTCATGCTGGAGCTTGGACGCTTCCGTGTTGCCCAGGTTCCCCATCTTGCCGAAGCGATCTATGACGGAAGGCAACGCAGACTCAACGACGACCTGAACTATCTCCGCTCCAAAGGACTGGTAGAGACGCGCAACATTAATATGCGCCGCGGCGGTGTTCGCCGCGAGGTCGAGCGTGTCGAAGTCGCATCTCTCACCCGCGAGGGACGCGCCTGGCTCACGCATAGCGGAGATGTTCCGCAGGACCAAAAGGTCTACTACGGTTTCGTCAAGCCCCGCGAGATCGAACACGACTCGCTCATCTATCGCGCCTGCCGCGACGCCTCCCGGCGCATCGAGCAGAACGGCGGCAGCAATCTCCGCATCAAGCTCGACTTCGAGTTAAAGGCCGAGG
>WQYS01000183.1 GCA_009781125.1 Acidobacteriaceae bacterium
CGCTACCCGTGCTGGCGCTGGGCGGTGTTGGGCTGGTGTCGGTAGCTTCGAACGCGATTCCTGCTGAGATATCGCGGATGGTGCGCTCGGCGCTCGCGAACGACTGGGCGTCGGCGCGAGCGGTGAATCGACGCTTCTTCGCTCTGATGCAGGCGTTGTTCCGCGAGCCGAGTCCGGCTCCGATCAAGGCCGTGCTGGCGATGCTGCGGCGTTCGGAAGATGTGCTTCGGTTGCCGATGGTTCCTGTATCGGACGGCCTGCGGCGAAAACTGGAAGAGCTTCTCCACGAAGCAGGGATACTGGAATCGGTGGTGCGAGTTTGAGAAGGTCATTGCAGGAAAAGATCGAGTATTGGTTCGAGCGGGGAGCGGCGGCGGTGGGCGATCCGGAGGCAGAGGCCGCTTTCTTTGAGTTGCGCGCGCTGCTTGAGGCAGGCACGGTGCGGTCGGCTGAGCCGGCGGCTGGTGAGCCTTCGGGCTGGAGCGTCAATGCCTGGGTGAAGCGCGGGATTCTGCTGGGGTTCCGGCTGGGCAGGATGGCGGACATGGGCTGCGCGGATGGGCTGTCGTTTGTCGATAAGGCGACGTATCCGGCGCGGCGGTTCACCGTGGGCGATGGCGTGCGTCTGGTTCCAGGCGGATCGAGCGTGCGCAGCGGTGCTTATCTGGCCAAGAGCGTGGTGATGATGCCGCCTGCTTACGTGAACGTCGGCGCCTACGTGGACGAAGGGACGATGGTGGACTCGCACGCGCTGGTGGGCAGTTGCGCGCAGATCGGCAGGCGCGTTCACCTGAGCGCGGCGGCGCAGATCGGCGGCGTGCTGGAGCCGGTCAACGCCAGTCCGGTCATCATCGAGGACGATGCTCTGGTCGGCGGCAACACCGGCGTGTATGAAGGAACCATCGTGGGCAAGCGCGCCGTGATCGCCGCCGGAACCGTGCTGACGCGGGGAACTCCGGTCTACGATCTGGTCAAGGGTGAGATATACAAGGCCACGGCTGAGCTGCCGCTGATGATTCCGGAGGGCGCAGTGGTGGTGCCGGGTTCGCGCGCGGTCACCAGAGGCAAAGGCGCGGAGTGGGGCCTGAGCGTGGCGGCTGCCGTGATCGTGAAGTACCGCGATGAAAAGACGGAGCTGTCGCTGGTTCTGGAGGATGTGCTGCGGTAGCGGTTTTGCGCGGAAAAGTAGACAATAAAAGCAATTATGCTGCCTTCGGAACTTTTACATATCCACCGCAAAGAGATTTTGGAGATTATGGCGCGTTATCCCATGATCTCCAACTTGCGCGTTGTCGGCTCTGTTGCTCGCGGCGAAGATACCGGCGATAGCGATATTGATTTTTTCGTCGATACGGCCGCCGGCACGACTCTCTTCGAGATTGGCGGACTGCACGAGGATTTGAAGGATTTGCTGGGCGTTCCTGTCGATATCATTCCGTCCGGAGCGCGCATGAACGAGCACATGCGCATGACGATAGAAAGAGATGCGATGCGCTTATGAGTGGTCTCGATCCTCAGGTTCAGAAGCTCCTGGAAGACATTTATACGTCCGCCAGACGGATCGTTGACCGCTTGCAGAATGAAACGCGGGAAGAGTTCCTGAGCGCGGATGGATTGGATTTACAGGATATCGTCGCCCGGCGACTGGCCGTTATAGGCGAGGCCGCTGCCGCGCTTTTGAAAAAGCATCCCAAATTCTGCGAGCAGAACCAAACCATCCCTTTGCGCCAGGCACGAGGGATGAGAAATTTTCTCATCCATGATTATGACGGCGTTCAATGGGAGCTTGTTTGGGATACCGCGCAAAAAGAGATACCAAAGTTTATAGATTCCATAGCGCCATTCCTGTCTCAAAAGCCGTGAACTATTCGTCCTCTTCCGCCTGGCGGACGGCGATCTCCTCCAGTTGGCGGCGCCAGTCCAGGTCTTCGACGAAGGCGTGAGAGCTGCGCCAGTCCTGCTCGATCTTGACGAAGAGTTCAAGAAAGACGCGCGTGCCTAAAAGCGATTCGATCTCTTTGCGTGCTGTGGTTCCGATGCGTTTCAGCATCTCGCCGCCTTTGCCGATCAGGATGGCCTTCTGTCCGGCGCGTTCGCAGTAGATGGTTGCGGCGATTCTGGTGACCGGGGGCTTGCCGTCCCGCGATTTTTTCGGCGAGGCAGGCTCCTCGAATCTCTCGATAACGACGGCGGTTGAGTAGGGAACCTCCTCGCCGGTGAGCATAAGAATCTTTTCGCGGATCAGCTCGGCCACCAGGAAGCGCTCCGGCTGATCGGTGAGCTGATGCTTTGGAAAGTAGCGCTGGCCCTGCTTGAGATTGGCGACGATCTTCTCCAGTAGCAGGTCGAGCCCTTCCTTCTTGCGCGCCGAGATGGGGATGACATCGGCGAAACTGTGCTGCTGAGACCAGTGCGCGATAAGAGGCAGCAGGTCAGCCCTGGTCACGGCATCAATCTTGTTGAGGACGAGGATGACCGGGCAGGTGAGCCTCCTCACCAGCGACAGAGCAAAGTTATCCTCGGCGGCAGAGGCCGCCAGGCGCGGGTTGCTGCTATCGGTTGCGTGCAGCCGGTGCGTGGCATCGACGAGGAACAGAACCAGGTCGCGCGATTCGAGCGCGTCGTGAACCTCCTGCATCATGCGGCGGTCGAGCTGCGTTGCCGGTTTGTGGATGCCCGGCGTATCGACCAGAACCACCTGCGCTGCGGGGTGTCCGGGATCGGTCTTCGTCTTCTTGCGCAGCGGAACCTCCAGCACGCCCTGAATGCGGGTGCGCGTGGTTTGCGGTTTGTGCGTGACGATGGCCAGCTTCTGCCCCAGCAGAGCGTTGAGCAGGGTTGACTTGCCGGCGTTGGGACGGCCAAGGATAGAGACGAATCCGGAACGAAATGCCATTGCTTCTATTATGGCTGTTGCCGGGCGGTTCTGGCGTCTGGAAAGACGGCACGGCAGATTTCAATCCGTTCGTTTTACACGGGATTCAAGAGCAGGTTTTTAAGCCGATCCTGCAATGGGCTGCATTTTTGATGACATCTGGCGCGATAATAGAGGTGGCGCAATGGAATCTTTTTTCAGCCGATACAGAAACGTTCTGGTGCTGGTGACGGTGCTGCTGGCGCAGACCATCTCGCTGGCGATCCAGGTGAAGAGGCCTGCCAAGACGTGTACGCCCGAAGGCCGCGACGTCATGCTGCTGCGACAGTGGGTGACCGCAGTGGTGAGTCCGTTCGAGCGTCTTACGCATTGGAGCGGCTATGGCCTGCGCAGCCTGTGGCGGGAGTACGGCGACCTTCGCGGAGTCCGGCAGCAGAACGTTGATCTTCGGCAGCAAATCGTGCAGTTGCAGCGGGAGCAGGCCGCTCTGGCCACAGACGCGCTTCAGGGGCACCGCTTGCAGGTGCTCATGAACTTTCAGCACCGTTACATTACCCAGACGGTTGCCGCGCAGGTCATTGGCGGCAGCGCCAGCGATGCGTCGCATGTGCTGACGATCGACAAGGGAACGAAGGACGGGCTGATAGCCGACCAGGCCGTGATTACTCCCGATGGCATCGTAGGCAAGCTGCGCTATGTCTTTTCAAATACATCGCAGGTACTGCTGATTAACGATTCCGCCTCGGGCGTGGGCGTGGTGCTGGAGACGACCCGGCTCCGCGCTATTGTGCGGGGGAGCATGGCGGGTCAGGTGCAGATCAACAATCTTACGGCGGACTCGCGCATCAAGCTGGGCGAGGCGGTACTGACCTCGGGCGGAGACCAGGTGTTTCCGCGCGGCCTGAAGGTGGGCACGATAGATTCCATCGATCAGGATCCGGAGCACCAGCCCTACACGCTGATTCGCATCAAGCCAGCGGCTAATCTCTTTCAACTGGAAGAGGTTCTTGTGATTACCGGAACCAGCATGAGCATGCCGGAGGCAGTGCAAAAGGACTTGCAGCAGGCTGCCGCGGATGCCGCGGCCAACAAGACGGCCTCGCAGCTCGTCGCCGACCGTCTGCCCAGCCTGAACGGCAGCCAGAATGGAGCCAAGACGCCGGACGCCGCCGCCGGAGAGAATCCGGTTACGATTCCCAGGCCGGTTCCGACACTTCATCCGGACCGCTACACGCCGGGCGCGGCTCCGCCGGCAAACACGTTGACTCCTGGAGCCGCCAATCCTGCTCCGGCGCGGCCTGCGCCTGCGCCGTCAGCGCATCCATCGGCTACCGAAGACGCTCCACGCCCTCAACCGAAACCTCAACCAGCCCCGGCGGCCAACTCCGATCCGGATCACACGGATCAATAGCCATGAAGGTAAAAACGCTCTCCATGCCCAGCTTCAGCTATACCTCTCGACGGGAACTCGCGGAGAGCAGGTTTCCACTTTGGGTGACGGTGCTGGTGCCGATCGCCGCCATCCTGTTGCAGGCTCTGATCTCGGGGCACTCGTTGCGGCTGGCGATTGTCGATTTGCCGCTGCTGGTTGTGATCTTCTTTGCCATCTCGCGGCGCAGCCCGATTGCCGGAACCATTACGGGAATGATCGTCGGCCTGCTACAGGACGCGCTGACGGCGCAGCCGGTTGGCGTCAACGGCATGGCGAAATCGGTGGTCGGATACATGGCTGCCAGCATCGGCCTGAAGATCGACGTCGAAAGCGTGACCACCAGAGTCGTGATCTCGTTCGGATTCTCGCTGGTGAGCAGCGGACTGCTGTACATGGTGAACCGATGGCTGCTCGGAGCGCATGATTTTCAGCCGTGGCCGCACGAACTGCTTCGCGCGCTCCTTAACACGGCGATCGCCGTGCCGTTGTTCCTGCTTCTGGACAGGACCAAACGCAAGGAAGACTAGCGGATACGGGGAGCAAACGAACGTGTATTCTGCTCGTCGAACGAGCAGGGCTGTATATTTCGGAAGCGCATGGAACTGGGACCACAATACGATTCTCAAACTCAGCCTGACCTGGGCCGAAGGGAGAAGCTGCCTGCCATCAAGCTGCACGTGGCGCAGTATTTAATTGCGCTGATCCTGGCCGTTCTGATCGCGGGATTGTGGAGATTGCAGATTCTCGGAGCGGACAACTTCCGGGCGCTGGCCGAGGCCAACCGGATCAGGCGGGTGCCGGTGCTGGCTCCGCGGGGAAAGATCTTCGACCGCGAGGGCCGTCTGCTGGTGGATAACTATCCTTCGGTCTCCTGCTTTCTGCTGCGCGAGCAGGCCAAAGACCTCAAGGCCGACATCCCGCTGATTGCGCGCGGGCTGCATATTCCTGAAGAGCAGATCGAGGCCGCCCTGCGCCGCTACCAGAGCGCTCCGCACTATCAGCCCATTCCGCTGAAGCAGGACATCACGCCCGACGAGCAGGCCTTTATCGCCGCGCACAGCTCGGAGCTGCCCGAGCTGGAGACAGTCGATGAGCAGCGGCGGCTCTATCCTCGCGACGGATTCGCGGCGCACCTGATCGGCTACGTGGGCGAGATCTCGGAGAACGACCTCAACAAGGATGCGTTTTCGTTCTACCAGCCCGGCGACGTGGTGGGCAAGTCGGGAGTCGAGCAGACCTACGACGCTCTGCTGCGCGGCGTTGACGGCAGCCG
>WQYS01000184.1 GCA_009781125.1 Acidobacteriaceae bacterium
CGCTATTTCGCTATTCAATTCAATTGGAGACGAGGTTGGCGTGAGGCGATCGATCCCAATACTCCGGGCGGCAGCGCTGGCGGTAGCAGCAGCTTCGGCAACGATGATGGCGCAGCAGGCGGCCCCTCCAGCGGCTCAAACTCCTCCCGCGGCAGCCGCTGTCATGGACGGCGGCTCCATTCGCGGCACAGCCAAGGTTGGACAGATTCCTCTGCCTGGCGTCTCCGTAACGGCAACCAACACACTGACCGGAAAGAAGTATGCAACCACAACCGACATCAGCGGCGCTTTTGCGATGTCGATTCCGCGCAAGGGCCGCTATGTCGTAAAGGCAGAGCTGGCGGCGTTTGCTGCTGCCACCGAAGAGGTGGTCCTGAACGCCAGCGGAGAAAACGGCGGCAAGCCGGAACAGGTCATCGCCTTCGCCATGCAGCTTGCCTCGCGCGCTGCGCAGCAGCAGGCAGCACAGGCGGCGGCAACACAGGCGGCAGCCAGCGGGGTTCGGCGCGGAATGCAGTCGCTCGATCTGTCGGGCGGCGGTTTGGACGCGTCCAACATATCCGACGCGAGCATGAACTCAGGCGAGAACAGCGGAGTTGAGATGCCTTCTCTAGCCGGCATGAACAGCACAGCCAGCGCTTCGGAGTCGGTGGCCGTCAGCGGGCAGATGGGCGAGACCAACGGGCTTGCCAACTTCAACGAGGACGAGATGCGCCAGCGCATACAGGACGCCATGGAGCAGGCGCGCAGTCAGGGCGGAGCGGTTGGCGACATGGCCAACGCCGTCGCCGGAATGATCGGCGACATGATGGGGCCGGGCGGCGGAATGGGAATGGGGGGAATGGGTGGCCCGATGATGGTTGTACGTGGTGGCGGAGGCCGTGGCGGTGGTGGTGGACGTGGCAGCTTCCGCAACTTCAATCCCACGCAGCCGCACGGAGCCATCTTCTATCAAGGCGCGTTCAGCGCTCTGAATGCCACGCCGTTCTCTGTCGCCTACGCTCTCGGGGAACCCGACGCGCAGCCCATGAAGCCTTCCTCGATGCAGAACCGCTTCGGCGTGAGCTTTACCGGGTCGCCCTACATTCCCGGCCTGACCAGGCCGAGCACCAAGCAGTTCGTCTTCCTGAACGTCACCGGCGTGCGCAACATGAATCCGATGGTGTTGCAGGGAACCGTTCCCACGGCAGCCGAGCGGGGCGGAGACTTCTCCGATCTGCTCACCAGCTCTGGCGGCGGGCAGTTGTACGACCCGGTAACCGGTCAACCATTTGCAGGAAACAACATTGCCAGCCGGATTACGCCCCAGGCCAATGCGCTGCTGAGCTTCTACCCTGCTCCCAACCTTACCGGCACAGGCACACAGAACAACTACCAGACGGTAATGTCCATGGCTCAGAACGCGACCACGGCGGCCATGCGCTACGTGCGCAACTTCGGCCAGAACAGCGGATTCGGCATGATGCGGCAGCGACAGGCGAGCGCTCCAAATACTTTGCGGCAGAGCATCAACTTCAATGGAAGCTACTCTCACAATGCCAGCGATATCTCGAACATCTTTCCCCAGATGGGCGGCTCAAGCTCCACGACCGGCTACGCAATCACAGCCGGTTACACCATTGGCTATGGACGGATCAACAACAATGCCTCGCTGAACTGGAACCGCTCGAACGCTCAGCAACAGAATTACTACACCCACAGCGGCGTCGATCCTATGACCGGAAGCGGTATTACCATCCCGAAGCCGGTGATCGGAGCCGCGCCGGGAATTTATTTCGGCGTTCCCAGTCTGACGCTCACCGGCTACCAGCCACTGAGCCAGACCGCCGCCAGCGAGCGCATCCATCAGACCATCTCATTCTCCGACCGCCTCAGCTACCGGTACGGCAAGCACAACATGCGCTTCGGCGGAGACTACCGCCGCGTCCACGCCGACAGCATCGTTGGCAGCGGCGGCTTCGGCACCTTCACCTTCTCCGGCTACGCCACCGCGGACCCGACCGCGGACTGCACATCGGGAGCATCCAACCTGAACTGCGGAAACTCCTTTGCCGACATGCTTCTCGGCCTGCCACAGCAGTCGGCGATCCAGGCCGGAGGTTTCAAAACCTATCTGCGCGCCAACGTCTTCGACCTGTACGGACAGGACGACTGGCGCGCACGCCCGAACCTCACCCTGAACTACGGCCTGCGTTACGAGTACTTCTCGCCTTACGTGGAGAAGTTCAACCGTCTGGTGAATCTCCAGGTGAACTTCGACCCCATCACCAGGAAGTTTATCTCTGCCGATCCGGTCGAACCGGGCGATAGAGGCATCCCGCGCTCGCTGGTCGATCCGGACCGCACCATGTTAGCGCCGCGCTTCGGATTCGCGTGGCGTCTGCCGAAGGCCTTCAAGGACACGGTGATTCGCGGTGGCTACGGCCTCAACTTCAACACCGGCCAGTATGCGTCCATTGCGCAAAATCTATCCTCGCAGCCGCCGTTTGCCATCACCCAGACCAACATCGTGGGCACGGGAGGCTGTACGTCCAACAATATGACGCTGGCTCCCAACAATCTGGGACCCGACAATACGACTAAGTACAGCGCCTTCTACTGTTCGTCGGCGACGACGCAGAATAACTTCGGAGCCAACCGGAACTATCGTCTCGGCCATGTGCAGGTCTGGAACCTTGACATCCAGCACACCTTTCCCATGGGGATCGTCTTCAACCTGGGGTACAACGGCTCCAGAGGCGGCAGGCTCGACATCTGGCGCGCTCCCAACCGGACCATCACCGGCCTGCTGAATCCGGACGCGCAGGCGTTCAACTACGAGGACTCCGTGGGCGAGTCGCGCTACAACGGCCTCGCCGTAAACGTGCGCAAGCGCATGCAGAAGGGCATCGCCCTGGCCGCGACCTATACCTACGGACACTCCATCGACAATGCGTCTTCCATCGGAGGATCGGCGCCGACGCCGGCGCAGAACGATCTGGACCTGCCCGCCGAAGAAGGCAACAGCAGCTTCGACGTGCGTCACAAGGTAAGTGGCAACTGGGTCTTCGAGCTTCCCTTCGGCCCCAATCGCGCCCTGCTCGCCAAGGGAGGATTCTGGTCGAAGGCGCTGGACGGCTTCTCCGTCTCAGGAAACTTCACCTTCGCTTCGGGAACATACTTTACACCGCACTTCTCGGCAACCAGCCGCCAGGTTTCCACGGGGGCCAACGACTCCCTGCGCCCCAACCGCGTCTTTACTGAGCCGATTGCAGGCCCGCGCACGATGCAACAGTGGTTCAACACGGCAGCGTTTGATCCGAAGGAGCCCGCTGAATTCGGCTCGGCCTCGCGCGGCTCCATCGAAGGCCCGGGCACAGTATCCATAAACGCCTCGCTGGCGCGCACCGTCCAACTGGGAGAGACGCGATCCTTCGAGGCCAGGGTGACGGCCAACAACGCCTTCAACACCGTGCAGTACGCGGGAATCGACACGATCCGGAACTCGCCTACCTTTGGCGAGGTCAACAGCGTAGGTTCGATGCGCACGCTGACGTTCATCGCGCGCTACAGGTTCTAGCAGAAAGGAAGCGTTCTCTATGTGGGAGTTCTTAAGTGATTTACAAACGTTCGGGTGCCCCATCCTGAGCGCAGCGAAGGGTGGGAAGTGAGATGTTGAGCAGTATTCTTTCCCACCCTTCGCTGCGCTCAGGATGGGGCACCCGGTCATAGGTGGCAGGTCAGGAGTCAGAAGATGAGGCGACAACTCATTACAGCGGTGCTCACGGGAGTCATGGCCATCTCGCCCGGCGGTACGTCCTTCGCGCAGCAGGCCGCCGGAGACGGCACCTACACCCTCAAGGTGAAGAGCGAGATCGTGCTCACCAACGTGGTCGTGCGCGACAGAAAGACCGGCGAGATCGTCAAGGGACTCAAAGCCAGCGACTTCTCCATCTACGAAAATGGCAGGCAGCAGACCATCTCCAGCTTCGACTTTCAGAACGTGGACGAGGCTGCCGTGCTCAGCGAAAAATCGTCCATCAGCGGCAAGGCGACTATTGCCGATCTCGTCAACGGAGACTTCGCCGCCAATCCGGCGCAGCTCAAGGACCACCGGCTGATCGTCATGTTCTTCGACCTGAGCAGCATGCAGCCCGAAGATGTTGATCGCGCTGTCGGAGCAGCTCAGGACTACGTGAACAAGAAGATGCAGCCCGCCGATCTGGTGGCGCTGGTCAGTCTGGACACCGGCCTCGCCATGGACCAGGACTTCACCTCCGATAAAGAAGCCTTGCTGAAGAGTCTGGGGCGCTACAACGGTACCGATAGCTCAGGATTTGCCAACGGCAACGAGGGCGGCGACTCATCAGGCACCGCGGACGACGCCTCCAGCTTTACCGCCGACGACAGCGAGTACAACGCGCTCAACACCGACCGTGAACTGTATGCCATCCAGACCATCGCCAAGACTCTGGAGCGGGTCGAGCAGCGCAAGAGTCTTCTGTACTTTTCCGGAGGACTGACGAGGCAGGGGATAGAAAACCAGGCCAGCATGCGAGCCGCCACCAACGCAGCCGTAAAGGCAAACATGGCGATCTACAGCGTGGATTCGAGAGGTCTGGAAGCTCTGCCGCCCGTAGGCGACGCCTCCACTGGAAGCCTGCGTGGCACCTCCGCCTACAACGGCGCCGCGATGCAGAGCAGGCTAGACTCGAACTTCGGCTCGCAGGAGGTGCTGGCCACGCTCGCGAGCGACACCGGCGGCAAGGCCTTCTTCGACTCTAACGACTTCGCGCCCGCCTTCCAGCAGGTGCAGCACGATACCGAGGCGTACTACATCCTCGGCTTCCGCTCGACCAATCAGGCGCGCGACGGCAGCTTCCGCCGCCTGACGGTGAAGCTCAACCGCAGCGATCTGAAGGACCTGAAGGATGCGAAGCTGGAGTATCGTCAGGGTTACTACGCTCCGGCAGACTTCCAGCACCAGCGGAGCGAGGACCGCGAGCAGGTGCTCATGGACGAAATGCGCAGCGACTTCCCCTCAACCGACGTCGCCGTGTACCTACAGGCGCTCTACTTCCGGCTCGACGCCAACAAGTTCTTCGTGCCCATCTCGCTGATCGTACCTGGCTCGCAGATTCCCTTCCTCAAGAACGGCGACCGCGACAAGGCCAACATCGACATCATGGGGCAGGTCAAGAACGCGCAGGGCATCATCGTCGGCGACGTGCGCGACACAGTCAAGCTGGCGCTCGACGAGTCGCAGCAGGTGAAGCGGAAAAATATTCAGTATGCCACCGGATTCACGCTGGCTCCGGGACGCTATCACGTAAAGTTTGTCGTGCGCGAGAACCAGAACGGACGCCTGGGTAGCTTCGAGACCGACCTGCAGGTTCCAGACCTGAAGAAGGCTCCGCTGAAGATGAGCTCGATTGTGCTCGCCAACCAGCAGCGGCCCAATGCAGCAAAGAAGCACACCAATCCTCTAGTGCGCGACGGTGTGGAGTGGATTCCCAACGTCCCCCACGTCTTCCGGCAGGACCAGCATCTTTACTTCCTC
>WQYS01000185.1 GCA_009781125.1 Acidobacteriaceae bacterium
AACGCAGGCGAAAGCAGCACCTCGCCCGCCTTGAAGTCCAGATCGTGCCTGCAGATGAAGTCGCGGGCAAACTCGTAGTCGGCGCGGTCGCTGAGGACGAACTTCACCTGATCGTTCGGCGTCAGCGCGGCCAGGTTGCGCAGATCGAAGCTGTTAGCGGCGGCTCCCGCGCCGGGACACTTCACATCGACGATCTTATGCACGGTCTTCGGCACCTCGGCCAGCGGACGCTCGCCCGAGGTCTCGATCATGACCGTGTACCCGTGCTCTTCGAGCCGCTTCATCAGCGGGATCAGCTCGCCGGCCTGCAACATCGGCTCGCCGCCCGTGAACTCGACCAGACGGCACGGGAAGAGCGCTTCGATCTGAGTGAATATCTCATCTTCCGTGTAAGACGTGCCCCCGGTGAAGGTGTATTCGGAGTCGCACCAGGAGCAGCGCAGATTGCACCCCGCAAGCCGGACAAAGATACACGGCAGTCCGGCAAAGGACGATTCTCCCTGAACGGATTTATACAGTTCTATAAGATACATGGCGGCTCTATTCGCTCTATTCCGGCTCTATTCGTAGTAACGCGCAAAGCTCGTATCGGTCTCGAACAGCGTACAGTCCTTTACCTTAACCCGGCCTCCGGTCATCTCGTCAAGCTGTTTGGAGGTTTCCTGGAAAAAGTATCGCGCCAGGTTCTCGGCAGATGGGTTCAGCGTGGTGAACGGCTCCAGATCGTTGAGCATCTGGTGGTCGATGCGCTCCACCACGGGGCGCATCACCTGCTTGAGCAGCTTGAAGTCCAGCAGAAGCCCGGCCTCGTCCAGCACGCTGCCTGCCAGCGTCACCTGAACCTTGTAGTTATGGCCATGCGGGTTCTCGCACTTGCCGCGGTAGTTGCGCAGGTAGTGCCCGGAGGAGAATCCGGCTTCGACAGTCACTTCAAACATGCTCGTTCCCTTCGGCGCATCCGCGCTGGTTTCCGCTCTGATCTCATAAGATGGGGTTTGTGCGGGGAGCGGGACGGCCTCTTGCGTCTCTTTTCATTGTACCGTCTTTACAGAGCCGCAGGCCGGAACTGGCGCGGGACCGCGAGAATGATACCGGGCCGCAAAGGGCTGAAAGTCCGTTCGATAAAATCCGGCATGGAGCAGGCCTTCAGCCCTTCGGCTTCGTGTATGCCGCGCTATGAGTTGCGCCTGAGTTTGCGCCGGACAAAGGCCAGCGCTCCAGCCAGGCCGGAGCCCATCAGCAGCAGGCTGGACGGCTCTGGAACCGCGCCGCCGGCAGGTGTGTATGCAATGAAGTTCTGCGGAACGGTCAAGCCCTGATTGCCCGTGATGCTTCCCATATCGTTATCCCAGATATAGAAGGTATAGTTTGCCAGCGAGCCGTCGGAGTAAAACGCCAGGGACGGGTCCAGCGCCGCTGCGACAAGCGTGTTGGCGGAGCTATCCCAACTGAAGTTGCTGGTGTCGGTATAGCCGGATTCGGACAGCTTCCATAGAGCGTCGGAGATAATGCCCCCGTTCGAGCCCGTGAATTGACTCATGATGTAAGCCTGCTGCTGGAACAGACTGGCCTGAGCCTGAGTAAGAGAGTTAGTAGCCAGATCCATGCCGTTGACTATAACGACATTCCAGCTTTCATTCAGATAGACGGTGTTCCCGTTATCCAGGCAGAATGCGTTGAAGGTTTCGGAGCCCGAGCCGTTGGTAAGAGTCAGACCATAAGGTCCGTAGTTACCAATGTCGCTGAGGCTATCAAATGTCACGTTATCGGCTTTCGCCGCAAGACTAAAGGATAGATAGAATACAGAAAGAAATATAACTAGCTTTTTCACGCGGAAGTCCTTCCATTAATTTGAACCCACAGGTATTCTAAGTGTTTTATCCTGACCTGAGTGACTTACTGCGAGACAAATTAATATAACCGTATCCGCCTGTTGTTCAACACTTAGCTGAAAAGGTCCAAGCAGCAGCGCATAAAGTTGCAGCTTTTATTTCCTTCGCTGCGCGAAATAACTCGAAAATATCACACAACACCAGCGCCCCATCTCTGCGCAATAGAACCGCATGGATGGAGCGCCTTGTAGATTTGTTGCTACAAAGAACTGACTTATGCACTTAATCTGCGCCGGAGATACAAAGCCGCTCCGGCCAGGCCGGAACCCAGCAGTAGCAGGCTGGACGGTTCGGGAGTAGCGCCTCCAGGAGTGTAAGCAATCATATCTTGCGCAGCGCTGCCGCCGGATGAGGTTCCAGCACTGTAGAGATAGAAGGTATAGTCCGCTAACTGGCCGCTATTGACGAACGCCGCCAGAGTTGCGCTATTGGTTGCGGCAGCCAGAAGGCTTGTAGCCGCAGGATCATTGTATGTATACGAGGGGTCGAAGATAGCCCACAGAGCATCGGAGACGGCTGCATTACTCGCGCCAGCGTTGTAGAACTGGCTCAGCACATAAGCTGCCTGCTGGTATTGTGCGCCAAGGCTGGCGGCGTTATACGCAGTCGCCTGCCAGGTTTCGCCAGCAGTAATCGTATCGCCGTCACTGATGCAGAACGCATCGATGGGCGAACCATTGACGGTCATACCATAAGGGCCGTATAAAACACCGTTGGGGCCAGCGATACCAGAGGTAGAGCCTGTGAAGTACATATTGTCGGCCTTCGCCATAACTGCAAAGGAAAGACAAAATATAGATAGGAATATAACTAGTTTTTTCACGCAGTAGTTCCTCGTTCTTTTTCGATCCACTCGTATAGCAAGTGTCTTGTTAAGTGCTTGCGGCCAGTTACAGGGCAATTTAAATACCAAATGCGGACGGCTGTATCTATATGCAGTGCAGAGGCTTAGATCGAGCTGTATCAATAGCGCATAAGGTTGCGGATTTTTCTTTCCTGCGAGGCGTGGAATTAATCACATGCATTCGGAAATAAATACAGGGAGCATCTTCTTCTACCTTCTCTGGTATTCTGCTTCCTGCATGAAGAACGCAACTCTATTCCTCTTTGCTGTTTTGCTTCTCCTCGCTGCCGATGGGTGCAAGGTCGGGACGAAGCCGCCTTCTGCAAGCGGCGGCACTGCCGCGGGGCCTGAAACCGTGGCGAAAAGTCACCATGGCAACTTCGACTATTACCTTCTGAATCTCTCCTGGTCGCCCGAGTACTGCCACTTCAACCGCAGCGCCCGAGAGTGCGCCGTGCGCTCTGCCTTTGTGCTTCATGGACTCTGGCCGCAGAACACGAGCGGAGCCTATCCGCAGAACTGCTCCGGCGCTCGCGGCCCGGCCAATCCTGCCGAGTACAGCGATATCTATCCTGACGCGGGACTGCTTGAACATGAGTGGCGCACGCATGGAACCTGCTCGGGCCTCTCGCCGGACGAGTTCTTCTCGACGGCGCGCCGGGCGGCGCAGTCCATCACTATTCCACCTGAACTAACCGGGATTACGAAGCAAATCTCCATGCCGCCCGAACAGATTCTCAGCCTCTTCACGGCAGCCAATCCCGGCATTCCGCGCTCTTCGCTCGTGCTCTCGTGCGGCAACAACTACCTCACGGCGATTGAGGTCTGCCTGGATCCATCGCTTCGTCCGACGGCTTGTGGAGAGGTTCGTTCCTGCCGGGCCAATACCGTGCGCATCACGCCGCCGTAATCACGGGGTCTGATGGCCATTTCCCGTCCAGAGCAGCGGAGAATTTTCCAGAGTTTTTTCGCGGGGCTTCGCCGAGATCACAAGCCCTACCTGACCCTGCTCGATCTCGTCCTGCGCGATGCGGCAGGGCTTGGTGGATTGCACGGCGATCCGCGGAGGCGCTCCATTCTGCAACTGCCGCGCGCGCCGCGCCGCTGCTTTGACCAGGCTGTATCTGTTGAGGACTGAATCATCCGTCATCATGCATCGTACCCGTGGTTTCGATCAACCATCCGCGCCAGCAGCCATCTGCCGCGCTCCTGCACAAAATTATCCATTAAATGCGCTTAAAACGGAACTGAGCCGCTCGGCGGCAACGTCAGTCCGGCAGCTTTTGGCAAGGGCCTCCGAGCCATCGCGCGAGCAGCGCTCGTAGAGAACGATGGCGCGCATCTCGGAGGCCGCCTGCTCCAGAACGTCGTTCACCAGCGCGTACTTGTACTCCCAGACCTGCTTCAACTCGCTGTGCGCCGCCGCCAGCCGCTTCTGGATCACCTCCTCGGAGGTCATGCGCTCGGCAGCGCTGCGGTTTCTGAGGCGCATCTCCAGCACCTTCGGACTGGGCGGCAGAATGAAGATCGACACCGCCTCGGGCATCTTCTTCATCACCTGCCCGGCTCCCTGCACGTCGATGTCGAGCAGCAGGTCGCGGCCCGCCGCGCGCGCGTGGTCGAGCGCCGAGCGGGCCGTGCCGTAGTAGTTGCCGAAGACCTCGGCCCACTCCAGAAAGTCTCCCGCGGCGATCATGCGCTCGAACTCGGCGCGGTCTGTGAAGTGGTACTCACGCCCGTCGGTCTCCGATCCGCGCGGCGCTCGCGTGGTCCATGAGATGGAAAACTCCAGCCCCTCCACCATCGAGCGAAGCTGACTGACCAGCGTCGATTTCCCCGATCCTGAAGGCGCCGAAATGATAAAAAGAATTCCTGCCATCTGCTTCCTGTTTCTTGTTTCCTTTTTTTACTTGTCATCCCGTAGGGATCTGCTTTTCACAACGTTTCCTATACCACCGCAATTCGTACAAAAAGAAGCATCTCAAAAAGCAGATCCCTACGGGATGACAAGCAAAAATCTTAACTGAACAGCATTGAGGTTACTCCAGGTTCTGCACCTGCTCGCGCGCCTTCTCGATGACGGCCTTCATCTCCAGTCCGAGCTCGGTGATCTTGAGGCTGTTTTCGCCCGATGCGGAGCTGGTCTTCGACAGCATGGTGTTGGCCTCGCGGTTCAGCTCCTGCAACAGAAAGTCCAGACGCTTGCCCAACTCGCCGCCCTCGTCGAGCAGCGCGATGAACCGCTCGACGTGCGTCCGCAGCCGGACAATCTCTTCTTCAATGTCGCTCTTTTCGGCGAGGACAGCCGCTTCGGCGAGAATTCTTTCTTCGCTGATCGCGGCATTCTCGGTCAGCTCCGCCAGACGTGCCCGCAGCCGCTCGAACTGGGCCTCGCGCACGCCGTTGCGCAGGCCGGCCATCTCCTCGCCCAGCGCTCCCAGGCGCTGCATGGCAGCGCGCAACTCCGCGGCCAGTGACGCGCCTTCCGCCGCGCGGCCTTCGTTCAGCTTTCCAATCACCTCGGGCACGAGCGCCATGACGGCCCGGTCCAGCTCCTCGTTCGACTCCGGCCCCATGCTGTTATCGACGCTCATCATGCCGGGAATGCGCAGCAGCGTGCTCAGGTTCGGCTTCTCCGACAGCGTGTACTCCGCCGACGCCGCGCCGAACGCATCCATGTAATCCTTCAGCAGCGGAGCGTTCAGCCGCACCTGCGCCGAAGCCGCGCGCTCCACCTGCAGCGTGACATCGACGTGGCCCCGCAGCAGCATCTCCTTGATTGTCTTTCGCAT
>WQYS01000186.1 GCA_009781125.1 Acidobacteriaceae bacterium
GACAGGCGTCGAGGTCCCGTGCGCATTGACATAGTCGATCTGGCAAGGCTCCAGCCCGGCCACGCGCAGAGCGGCCTTCATGGCGCGCGTGCAGCCTTCGCCCTCCGGAGCCATTCCCGTCATGTGGTACGCATCCGAACTCATGCCGTAGCCGATGATCTCGGCCAGAATCTTCGCTCCACGCGCGCGGGCAAACTCAAGCTCTTCGAGAATGAGGATTCCCGAGCCCTCGCCTATGACGAAGCCGTCACGGTTCTTATCCCATGGGCGGCTGGCGTGAGTGGGGTCGTCGTTGCGCGTGGAAAGAGCCTTCATAGAGGCGAATCCGCCGACTCCCATGGGAGTAATGGCGGCCTCGGCTCCGCCGGCGATCATGGCGTCGGCGTCGCCGCGCTGGATGATGCGAAACGAGTCGCCGATGCTGTGCGCGCTGGAGGTGCAGGCGGTCGCCGCGGCCTGATTTGGCCCCTTGGCTCCGTAGCGCATGGAGACATGGCCGGCCGCAAGGTTGACGATCGCGGCAGGAATGAAGAACGGCGAGATCTTGCGCGGACCACCGTTCATCAGCGCCGTGTGCTCGCGCTCGATGACGTCGAAGCCGCCGATGCCGGAGCCTATATGAACGCCAATGTTGTCAGCGTTCTCGGGCGTGATCTTCAGCCCGGAGTGCTGCATAGCCTCTTCGGCAGCAGCCAGGGCGAAGTGGATGAAGCGTCCCATCTTGCGGGACTCTTTTTTGTCCACGAACTTGAGCGGATCGAAGTCCTTGACCTCGGCGGCGAAACGGACCGCGTGTCCGGTGAGATCGAACAACGTGATCTCGCCCATTCCGCTTTTACCTGCAACGAGGCCGGCCCAGACCTCGGACGCTGTATGGCCCACGCCACAGATCAGTCCGAGGCCGGTTACTACGACACGACGCTGGTTCATTGATTTACTTGGCCGCTTTCTGGTTCTTCTCGATGTAATCGACGGCGTCCTTGACGGTCTTGATCTTCTCCGCGTCCTCGTCGGGAATCTGAATGTCGAACGCCTCTTCGAACTGCATGACCAGCTCGACTACGTCAAGCGAGTCGGCTCCGAGATCCTCCTGAAAGCTCGCGCCCGGGGTAACTTCGGCCTCATCCACCTGAAGCTGCTCAACGATAATTTGTTTTACCTTCTCATCCACTGCTGCCATTTCTTTCTCCGTTCCTTAATGAAAATCAAACCTCTGGCCGGGCCAGGGAGCGCAAGCTCGGGGTCGACACGCCAGACTCCAGAATACTGAGTGCCTCTAAGAGTGTAAAGCAAAGCGGGCTAAAGTAAACACTGGGAAAATTTGCGAAAATTCAGGGCTAGTCCTCCTCGGCTGCGGCGGCCAGAGCCAGGGGCGTCACATCGGGTTCAAAGAGACTGGTTTCTTGAGCAGATGGAGAGGGCTGGTCGACCTTTTTCAACGTTTTATTGATTACGCTCGCTCTGGTATGGAGCTGCTCTATGGTGCTCTGTACTGTTCCAACCTGTCTCCCCATTGCTACCATCAATTCCTCAAATTTGAGAAATTGCTTTTTCGTGCCTGCGAGAATCTTCCAGACTTCATCGCCTTTCTCCTGAAGGGTCAGCATACGGAAACCCATCTGGAAACTGGTGAGAATTGCGAATAATGTGCTAGGTCCAGCAATCGTGACATGAAAACGTGACTGAATCTCCGCCTGCAACGCTGCGCGGCGCATGACCTCGGCATACAAACCTTCTGTGGGCAGGAACATAATGGCATATGGAGTCGTCACAGGCTCATTGATATATTTCCTGCTGATACGGTCGCCCTCCGTGCGAATAGCCGACTCGAAGGCCTTTCCTGCCGTGGCCACATCTTCAGGCTTATTGCTTTCGTAAGCGGCCTCCAACCGTTCCCAGTCTTCACGCGGGAACTTTGCGTCAATGGGCAGCAGCAGCGTCTCGCCGTTAGGTCCAGGGAAGCGCACTGCAAATTCAACAACCTCACGCGATCCTTCTTTCACCCGCACGTTGCGGTCGAACTGACTGGGAGCGAGCATCTGCTCCAGCAACATGCCGAGCTGGACTTCGGCAAAGCCGCCACGCGATTTGACGTTGGTGAAGATGCGGCTCAGGTCGCTGACGTCCGCCGAGAGGCGGCTCATCTCGCCAAGTCCTGTGTGCACCTTACTTAGTTGCTCGGTTACCTGGCCAAAGCTTTCCGTAAGCCGCGTTTGCAGCGTCGCATGGAGCTTTTCGTCCACGGTCTGACGCATCTTATCGAGTTCGCGTGCGTTGTCCTCGTTCAGCTTCTTCAAACCTGCTTCGTTGCTCCTCATTAACTCCGTTAGTTTGCTGCTGAGCGCCTCGCGCAGGTCCGTCTGTTGCTTGTTAGCGTCCTTAACGAACTCGGAGTTGTCTCTGCGGAAATCACTGAGACTGTCCTGTATACGCTTGCCAAGCCGATCGACATTGCCGGTTACCTCGTCACGAAGCCCACGGAAGGCGGTCTCGCTTGCGTCTCGGACGCGCTGCGCTTCAACGGAAGCCTCCTTTCGCATGGCCTCAAATTCTCGGCTAATGTAGCCTTCGGCTGCCTGGCTACGGGTCTCCATATTTGTCAACTGATCCTGAATCTGGGTCAGTTTCGTGTCCTGCTGCGGCGCGGACGGCCTGCGTAGAAGAAGAAAAATCACCAGTGCGCACACAATCTGCACGGCAATGAGGATGGCAAGGTTCAACGGGGTCATATTCGCATTTCCTTCGCCTAGCATATCACCCGAAAGGGCTGTCGCTGCTGATACCCTCGATTTATGAGGCGCGACTGGGTCCCGGTACTTCTTCTTCCACTGGCCGCGCTGGTTGCTGTCGTTCCCTTGATGGTGAATGGACCCTCCTGCGGACACGACTTCGACTTCCACTTCACCAACTGGTACGAGGCTGCACAGCAGCTCGGGCATGGAGTGCTTTATCCCCACTGGGCAGCGACTCCGGCATGGAACGCCGGAGAGCCGCGCTTCATCTTCTATCCGCCGCTGTCGTGGACGCTGGGCGCGCTGCTGGGCTTCGTGATGCCTTGGACATGGACTCCCATCGCCTACACGTGGATCGCGCTGCTGGCCTCGGGCGTGGCGCTCTGGTTCGCGGCTCGTGAGCTCGGCTCACCGCCGCGTGCGGCGCTGCTTGCAGCCGTCCTCTACATGGCGAATCCGTACATGCTCTTCACCGCCTACGAGCGCACGGCGTATGCGGAACTTCTTGCGGCGGCGTGGCTTCCCTTGCTGCTGGCGGCAGCGCTGCGCGAGCGGCCTGGAGTTCTCCGCATCGCCGTGCCGGTCGCTCTGCTCTGGCTGACCAACGCTCCAGCAGCCGTCATGGGCTGCTATTCACTTGCACTGATTGCAACAGCTCGCTGGGTGCCCCTTATCTGGCAGTCTTATCGGTCGCCGCGGCGACAGGATCGCCATCCAGAACCCAGTCGCCGCGGCAACCAAAAAGCACCAGATGTGGAGCACCCGAGCCTGCGATTCGCCGGAACTTTTTTTGCTGGAACACTGCTTGGCCTAGGACTGGGCGCTTTCTACATTGTTCCGGCGGCTTATGAACGCCGCTGGGTGCAGATCGCGATGGCCGTTCTCCCCGGAATGCGCATCAGCGACAACTTTCTTTTTCACCGCATAGGAGACGCTGGCCACGATACGGTACTGCACACCGCCTCCGTGGTTGCCGTTGAACTGATCGCGCTTACCGCGATTGCGCTGGCTGCCGCTGGGCTCGTCTTCAGAAAAACAAAACCAGACTCCAGGGGACTGGCACCCCTCGCGATTCTGGCGCTGGTGCTGGTTTTTCTGCTTACGCCGCCTTCGGCGGCAATCTGGAACCACACCCCGGAACTCGCCTTCCTGCAATTTCCGTGGAGACTGCTGGCGATTCTTGCTGTAATCTTCGCCCTGGCTCTGGCGAAGGCTCTTTCGCACATGCCGTCTCTGTTTAGACAGACCTCGGCGATGGCTGCCTCGGGCATGATTGCTCTGGCTGTGGCGATGGCTTTTATGGTGTCGGCTTACGGAGCCTTCCGGCAGCCATGCTACCCGGAGGATACGGTTGCGGGCCGTCTTGAGAGCCTCCATTCGGAGAACCCCGGCAGCGAGCCTACCGACGAGTACACGCCTGTCACCGCCGACAACGATCCGCTGGCGCAGCAGAACCCGCCGTGGTGGCTGGCCGACGACGCTGCCGCCGATGCGCCCGATTCCCTGCCGCCAGGTCCGGCTCCGCGCGCGCTCGACCTGAATCCTGACCACCCGCAGACGCTCATTCTCAATCTGCGGCGTTATCCGGCGTGGAATATCCAGGTAAACGGCTCTCCGGCTGAGCTTGCGGACCGCGATGACGGACTGATTGCGATCCCGCTCGCCGCCGGGGCCGCACATGTCCGCATCCGGTGGCAAAATACCGCCGACCACGCCATCGGCAACAGCATCACTGCCGTATCGTTCGGACTGGCGGTAATACTCTGGTTCCGCCGGCAGCGCAACGGACCGCTTCAGGATTTATCATTGGGGGCAGATGCTCTCCACAATACAAGACCTGCTGCACTCGGGCGCTGAGCTCGCCGACGCGGCTCTCGAAAGGCTTCTGCCGTCGGCTGAGACGCCGCCTCACTCCATCCACCGGGCGATGCGCCACAGCGTGTTTGCGGGCGGCAAGCGGCTGCGCCCCATCCTTTGCATGGAAGCCGCCCGCATGGTTGCCGGGGGAACAGAGATTCCCAAAGGCGCTGTGGATTTAGGCGCGGCGCTGGAGATGCTTCACACCTATTCGCTGATTCACGACGACCTGCCCGCACTCGACAACGACGACCTTCGCCGAGGCAAGCCGACCTGCCACGTCGTGTACGGCGAAGCGATTGCCATTCTCGCCGGAGATGCGCTGCAGACGCTGGCTTTCCAGACCATAGCCGCGCTCGCCGCACCGCCAGCGGCCACGGTGGAGATTCTGCGCGAGATTTCGCTGGCTGTCGGAACCGGAGTGGGCGCAGAGATTGTGCCGGGAATGATCGGCGGTCAGGTGGTCGATATCGAGTCGGAGGGCAAGCAGCCAACGGCTGAACTGGTCGAGCAGATTCACCGCGCCAAGACGGGAGCGCTGATCACGACCAGCATCGTCTCGGGCGGTCTCTATGGACTGGCTTCGAGGGCCGGAGGCGATACGATAGCCCGTCTCCGCACCTTTGGCGAAAAAGCCGGGCTGGCGTTCCAGATCGTTGACGACGTTCTGGACATGACCGAGAGTTCCGAGGCGCTGGGCAAGACTGCGGGCAAGGACGCCGCCAGCATCAAGGCAACATGGCCAGCGGTTTATGGAATAGTAAAATCTCAAAAAGATGCTGACAACCTGATTGCTGAAGCCTTCGAGGCGCTGGCTCCGTTCGGAGCCGCCGCCGAACCGCTGAAGGCGCTTGCAAACTTTCTGGTTGAACGCAAGCACTGATACTACAGGTGAAATTCCCTATTCATGGTCGCCGCGGCGACTTTTATC
>WQYS01000187.1 GCA_009781125.1 Acidobacteriaceae bacterium
AGAAGGAGAACCAGACTTGTCCAGAGCAATAGCCGTTGGGCACGAGTAAACAGGGCAAACATAAGACCTCCAAATAGCCGAGTGAACGGCCCCGTTGAAATGAGAAGAAAAATTTTCTTCTACTGGTTAATCCGGATTCCGCAGTCATTTCCCTTCACTAAAAATGAGGATTTTTGCAAATATTTTTGGGGAAGGGTGGGGCGGTCAAGGACAGGAGAATATCTAACCAATTCAATTTGTGTTGGTTAGACAGATTTGCAGCCATTGATCGAGCAAGCGCCCCAATCCGTTGCTATCCGTCCGACCGGAGAGTAATCTGGGGACAATTCAGCGCATTCTTTTGCATGTCGGAACGCCTTGCCGTTCGTGGTGTTAGCGTTCTGTCTGGAACGGGAAGGTCAGATGGCGCACATCCCGATGGACCCGACGAATGTCACCGGCCTGCTCATTGCCTGGCGCAACGGAGATCAACAGGCCTACGAGAAACTTGTGCCGCTGGTCTATGCCGAGCTGCGTCGTCTGGCGGCGGGCTATCTTCGCCATGATCGTCCCGATCACACGCTTCAGCCGACGGCTCTGGTGCATGAGGCGTATCTGCGACTCAATCAGGGCGCTCCTCCCGAGTGCGAAAACCGGGCGCATTTTATGGCCATCGCCGCCCGCGCCATGCGTGACATTCTGGTGGATCATTCGCGGAGCCGTGCCGCCGCCAAGCGCGCTTGTCCGCAGGCAGACACAGCGATGATGCAGAAGGATACGCAATTGGAGATGTTCCTTCAGGTCCACAGGTCGCTCGACCGGCTCGCCGCAGTGGATGAGCGCAAGGCGCAGATTGTAGAGCTGCGCTACTTCGGTGGGCTTTCCAACGAGGAAGTTGCCTTGTACCTCAAAACCTCCATCAGCACAGTGGAGCGAGGCCTGCACTTCTCCAAAATATGGCTTAGGACAGAGATGAAATCATGCCCAATTCAGATTTGAATCGTGTAGAAGAGTTGTTCTATCAGTGCCGGAGCCTTCCTAGGGAAGAACGGGCGAAGTTCCTTGAGACGGCCTGCGGCGAGGACCAACAGACGCGCTCTCAGATTGAGCGCCTGCTGGCTACAAACGACGAAGCCGGAGATGTAGATATCACGGACATTGTCGTCGGCGTGATGGAGGATATTCGGCAGGACGCGAAGCCGTGGGCTGGCCGCATGGTGGGCGCGTACCGCATCGTGCGAGAGATTGGTCACGGCGGCATGGGAGCGGTCTATCTGGCCGAACGCGCCGATGGAGCCTTTAAGAAGAGCGTCGCCGTCAAGGTTCTGCAATGGAACATGGCAAGCTCGACTCTGGCAGAGCGGTTCAGGCAGGAGCGGCAGATATTGGCCGGACTCGATCATCCGAACATCGCCAGTCTGCACGATGGCGGCGTGACCGAAGATGGATTGCCTTATCTCGTCATGGATTACATCGACGGCGAACCTCTGCTCGACTGGTGCAAAGATAAGTCGGTTCAGGAGCGCATTCATCTCTTTCAGCAGATATGCTCGGCTGTTCAGTACGCGCATCAGCATCTTGTGATTCATCGTGATCTGAAGCCCGACAACATCCTCGTCGATAAGAGCGGAACTCCGAAGCTGCTGGACTTCGGCATCGCCAAGATTCTTGACGAACAGATGCAGGTCTCCGCAGGCGGCAACACGACTGCGTATCGACCTTTCACTCCGCGCTACTCCAGTCCCGAGCAGGTAGAGGGTCAGCCGGTCAGCACAGTTACGGACGTGTACGGACTGGGCATGATCCTGTATGAGATGCTGACGGGGATTCCTGCGCAGCATCTCACCAGTACGCAGTACGAGGAACTTCATCGCGTCGTCTGCACGGTGGACCCGCCGAAGCCAAGCGCGGCGGTCTCTTCACCGAAGCTCGCCGAAGAACTCTCCGGCGATATCGACGCCATCGTCATGAAGGCTCTGCGTAAAGAGCCTGCGGCGCGGTACGGCTCGGTGGAACAACTCTCCGACGATATCGGAAGATACCTCGAACACAGTCCAGTACTGGCGAGACAGAGCACCTTCCGTTACCGCGCCGGACGTTTCATCCGGCGCAGACGCGCCGCTGTCATCGCCAGTTCCGCAGCACTGCTGGCGTTGATCCTGTTTGCGCTCACCATGACGATTCAGGCACGGCGAATTGCTCACGAAAGAGATAACGCTGCCCGTGAGCGGGATAACGCCGCTCGTGAACGGGATAACGCTGTTCGTGCGCAGAATAAAGCCGATCAGACCGCTAAGTTTCTTGAGTCACTGTTTACGAACGCCGGTCCCCGCGCCACCCAGGGTAAAGAGATTACCTTGCGAGAAACTCTGGATCGAGGAGCCGAACAAGCCAAGACCGAGCTTGCCAGTCAGCCGGAGGTACAGGCTCACATGATGCAGGTCTTCGGGGACGTTTACGATGATCTCGGCCTCTACGATCAAGCACTGGGTCAGCTTAAGGAAAAGTTGCGTATTCAGCAGGATGTTCTGCATGCCTCTGAGGTCGATCAGGCAGAGACCAAGCTGAGTCTGGCTGATGTTTACTACGGGCTCGGCAACGTTGCCGAATTTGGAAAGCTCAACGAGGAGGTCGTCGCATCGCGTAAGCTGCTGATGAAACAGAATCCCAACACGCTAGCGTCAGCTTTGAACTGCCTTGGAATGTTCTATAGCAAAGAAAGAGGAGATCCTGCAGCAGCCGAACCTATGTTCCGGGAAGCTATCGATCTCTATCGTCGTCCAGACGCGGATCCATTGAACCTGGCGGCGGCGCTTACGAACTACGGCAATATGCTCACCCAGCTTAAACGGTATCCGGAGGCCGAAAAATCCCTGAATGAAGCGCTGGATATTCTTCGCCGTACCAAAGGAGAACTGTACCCGGGAGTCCCGACAGTCATGGGATTCATGGCCAGATTACACAATGGCATGGGGGATTATGCCGGAGCGACCGAATGGCGTCGCAAGGAGCTTGATCTTAACATAAAAGTGAATGGAGAGATGCACCCGATCACTGCTCGATCGATGATCACTCTGGGTGGGCAGCTTGCGAACTACGAAGGAAACATTGCGGAAGCGGAGCCGCTGGTCCGGCGTGGCCTGGAGATTGATCACAAACTGCTTCCCAAGGGGCATTACGATATCGGCGTGGCTGAGTCTGAGCTAGGGAACATTCTGCTCGCTCGCGGCGATGCGCGTCAGGCGGAACCTCTGTTGCGAAGCGCCGTTCAGATAACAACGGCAACCCTGGCCGAAACTAGTGACTACCGTATATATAGCAATGAGAAACTGGGAATTTGCCTTGCCCGGCTCAAAAAATACTCTGAGGCGTACACCTATCTCTCCCGGGCCTGTCCCGCAGCGATTCAGAAATTTGGCGCGTCCGATCCAAAGTCTATCTCCTGTCAGAAGTCACTGGACGAAACCAAGGCGGCTCTTCACCGCTAAGGCTTTCTGCTCGTCGGGGTGGGCTAAACCAGACCCGACGCCCTCGGCGGCGGGTTCAAACCAGTTGGTGTGAAAGTCAGCTTAAGTGGTTTCACCGGCCACTCGAACACTCCTGAGCCGGTTAGCGAACCCGGTGGGATTCGCCCGGACTCATGCGCTTGCAGTCGGGTCCGAGGTAAACCCAGTCAGCAGTCGTTTGCTTGAAAACAGAAGGCGCATCCGTATTCGGCCTCGGCAATAATCCACTTAATCTGAAGTCATGTATCTTCTCTGGACTCAGGATGTTCATCCGAATAGAACTAATTCCTGCGCGCCCCCCAACTGTGCATTCTGTATCCAGCGACATGCCTGATGAGTCCAGTTTGTAGTTGGAAACCGTGCATTCCTTAATCTCTTTGGGTGCGCCATAGAATTTCTGCCATGTTTCGGCTGTCACGCAGGACTGAAACACCGCTATCTCTGGATTTCCTATACTGGGAAACTTCAGTGTGCCAGCTTTCAGCCGCTGGTACTTTGCATACGTGAGCATTGCAGATTCTGTGGAGGATGTGGTTTCCCAAAGCCCCATCTTGAGGGGCGGCGCGGTTTGGGCGAAAACCGGCATACAAAGCGCGAGTACAGCAGCAACACAAATCAGTTTTTTCATAGGTGCAAGCATAGAACCTTATTTTACATTTGGTCAAGGAACACTTCGCTTTTTACGTCGGGTATGTGCTCGATCAGTTTGGTGATCATGTGAGGGACGCATTCTCCGCGCTCTCAAGCCGCATGGCACAGATGGGTGAGCGCAAGCGGAAGCTCGAAGCAGAACTCCGACGGCTGGCAGCTACTGCCGCAGAGACGGGGCCGTCAGCGTTCCTTGTTGAAGCCATCAATGAGCGTGAGGTTCAACTGCGCGAACTCTCTGAGCAGCTTTTGGTTGGTGGGGAGAACTCTATAGACGCTCACCTGTCCGATATCCGCGAGTACATCACGAACAAGCTGAAGAACCTTCAGGCTCTGCTGGCGGGTGATCCGTCTGCGGCCCGAAAGAAGCTGCTCCAGCATACTTCAGGGATTCAAATGGTCCCGCAGGGAACGGGGCGAAAAGGCTGCTACATCGCAAAGGGTAGGTGGAACCTGCTTGGGAATCAGTCAGATACGCCCGATGAAGCGGATCGGGCAATTCGTGTGGTTGCGGGGGGAGGATTTGAACCTCCGACCTTTGGGTTATGAGGAAGGAAAATAACTACTAAGTGCTTTAGAATCAATCGCTAACCCTTCTAAAAGAGCACTTATTCTTCTTATTTACCCACTAATTTACTCATTTGTAAATGGTTATAGCTTTTTACTATTCCCGATGCTTATTCGCTTTTTATTCTCCTGTTTGCCCTAAAACAAAGAATGAAGCCTGTATGCTTCACCCGTTGCTCTTGCCGTCGTGTCTACTTGGACGGCTTCTTTGACTTGAGCGTATCCCGTGCCGCAATTCGCGCCAAGCCTAATACGATTCCTGAGTTAGTCAATACCGCATCAGGCCAGAGGATATCAGCCGCTTTCTTTATCAGCTTGTCATCCTCCACGCTCAAGCGAACGTTTATCTGGAGTTCCCGTTTCCCGTTCTCTTTTCGTTCCATCTCCCTTATCGTGCTTTTGCTACGCGAAGAGAGCAACGTTATTAATGCTACGATTAGAATCATTAGAATCAATAACCGATTCAGGCATTGCAGGCGTATCGGTGCGAAGCCATCGGTCACGGGAGAGGAATATGGTTCGTTGGGTAACGCTTGCAATCATCTCGTTTCTGATTGTGCCTGTCGCAATCGCTCAGACGTATTGCAGGCAAAACGGCAATCAGGTTGTCTGTACAAAGGACAATCAGACAACAACCTGTAATGTAAACGGCAATCAAGTTAACTGTGCGTCTGGCAATCAGTCGATGTCATGTTCGCGGAATGGCAACATAACGAACTGTTCAAACGGCAATGCAACAATGACGTGCGCACAAAATGGCAATCAGCTCAACTGCACGTCGAATCAAGGGACGACAACCACC
>WQYS01000188.1 GCA_009781125.1 Acidobacteriaceae bacterium
AGGGCTGCTCGACCGCTTCGGCTCGCGCGGCAGCACGTTTGTCTATCTGCCGGATGTCCCGTCGGCTCTTGCGGTATCCGTAACCATGTCCGTCCGCCTTGCTTCATGGAATATCCAATATGGAATGCACCCCATCTTTGAGATGAACCTGCCCGAGGGCGCGCTTCGGGAACGGCTCCGTCTTGCCTTCGCTAAAGCGACAGGGACGTTTGACGAGTTCGATCTGCTGGGCATCGTCGGGCGCTCTCAGGTCGGACGCTTGCGTTATACCGGCCAAAAGGAACAGTTACATGAGGACGTGCCTTTCCAGTCCGTCGATGAGATTCTGGAGAAACGCCGCGACGGAGACCTGTTTCGCTATCTCCTCGACAAGTTCGCATCTTTCTCCGGCATCAGCGGCGTACAGCCGAAGATCATGGTGCGCGATGAAGTTGCATCAGTTCCGCTCAACAAGACAGTGCATATGCATTCCCAGAGTTATCGCGGCGCAACCCACATCGTGAAGTTCTGGGAACAGAACGAATATCCTCAGCTTGCCGCGAATGAATACTTCTGTCTCAAGGTTGCGGAGAAGGCGGGCTTGGAAGTGCCGTCCTGCCGTCTCGCCGAAGACGCGCTCGCGCTCGTCATCGACCGCTTCGACCTGCGGCCAGACGGGACCTATCGCGGCTTTGAGGATTTTTGCGTCCTGAACGCCCGGCGCACCGACGAGAAGTATCGCGGCAGTTATGAGACCTCAGTTATGAAGCGTTTCGGCGAGTTTGCCAACTCGCCGCACATCACCGAAGACCTAGAGCGGCTCTTTACGCTGATCGTGATCAATTGCGCCTTGCGCAATGGCGATGCGCACTTGAAGAACTTCGGAATCGTCTATGACGATGTCGAAGGCGAGGCTAGACTGGCTCCCGTTTATGATCTTGTGACCACGGCTGTCTACCTGCCCAAGGACAGCATGGCATTGACGCTCAACGGTTCTACGAAATGGCCCGCAAACAAGGAACTGCGGCGTCTGGGTGAGACGCGTCTCGGCGCTTCCCCGGCACGTATCAGGGAGATTATGGAGCGTATTGGCGAAGCCATTCGAGACACTTCGAAGGAAGTGCACGCGTACATCAAAGACCATCGGGAGTTTGAAGAAATTGGCAACAGTATGCTCCAGCAATGGGAGTCAGGTGCAGCAACTTCTCTCATATAAGTTGTCGAAATATAATGGAGCGATAGGTGGCGAAGACATTGGAAAGCAATGTAAACGCGGATTGAAATGGCTTCAGCACCTTCGTCAGCCCCCTCAAATAGTGGTGGCTGTTTTGTATAAACAGGGGCTGTCTATCGTTTGGACATTCCGTTCAGGACAAATGCGACAAGAGCGAGAACCTTGAGTGGGCACTAAATAGAGAACGCCCCGTCTCCGGGGCGTTCAAAGGTCGCTCATAGAGCGGAGCCTTACGACGAAAGCTTACTAAGAATAGCTGGGCAATCACCGCTCAAGTACACTGATATACTTTTATGTCTCTGAAAAACATTTGTCAAGGAATTGGTTGAATTTTGTCATGGAAGAGTACCGGAAATATGTTCTTGGCCTTGATCTTGGTTCGGCGTCGCTTGGCTGGGCGCTGATTACTCTGGACAAATCGGATAATCCAACCTCGCTGGTTCATGCTGGCGTGCGCATCTTTGAACCTGGCGTGGATGGAACTGCTATCGATATTCAGGAGGGAAAGGACCAATCGAAGGCTGTCGAACGTCGAACGGCCAGACTACATCGCCGCCAGTTACGCCGCCGTGCTTATCGGCAGTCCAAACTTTTTCAGCTTTTGCAGCAACACTGCCTGCTGCCACGTAGCGAATCGCAGATACCACTGGCACCATCGGCAGAGCGCGACGCTGTGCTTACGGTTCTTGACCGGCGTCTTTGTCAGAAGTGGCAGGCGTCGTCTGTAGGAAAAGCCTTCGAAGAACTTCCTCTGTATCAGCTTCGTAAAATAGCTCTCGACGACAAGCTGGAGCCGTATGAGCTTGGCCGCGTTCTGTATCACTTCAGCCAGCGACGCGGGTTCAAATCCAACCGCAAAGAAGGGCGCAAAGAATCGGAGAAGGAGCTAGGCGCGGTCAAGGCAAGTATCGCCGAGCTCACGGTCAAAATGCAGGAAGCAGATGTTCGCACTCTCGGAGAATATTTTGCTGGACTCGACCCTTGGGAACAGCGAATCCGTGGACGGTGGACCTCGCGCAAGATGTATGAGGACGAGTTCGCAAAGATCTGGAAGAAACAGGCAAGCTACTATCCCGGCGAACTCACCGAAAACCTGCGCCGCGAAGTTTCGTATTGGCTCTTCTATCAGAGGCCTATTGCCGCGCAGTCGCACCTTATTGGCAAATGCGAGCTTGAGGGGCCTAACCATCGCCGCGCTGCTTGGGCGACACTGGAGGCGCAGCGATTCCGCATTCTGCAAAAGGTGAATGACCTGAAGATTATTTTTCCTGGCAATCCTGATGCTGTCACGCTTTCTGCGGAGCAACGCAGGCTTGTCTATGACCTGCTGGACCACGAGGGCGATCAGACCTTCGCCAACCTGCGAAAGCAGTTGAAGCTGGATAAAAAAATACAGTTCAATTTGGAACGCGGCGACGAAAAAAGGCTGCGCGGCAACCGCACGAATAAGACGATGCGTTCCGTCTTCGGAGAACGCTGGAATACTCTTTCAGGCGAAGAACAAAAACAGATTGTAGAGGACTGGCGCACCAGCGAATCGCACGAGTCGCTGGTGCGTCGCGGCATGGAGTACTGGGGACTGGATGAAGCCGCCGCGCAGGCATGGGCAGAAGCCAAACCAGAGGACGGGCACTGTGCGCTTTCGCGCAAGGCCATCAACAAGCTCTACGAACTCATGCTGGATGGAATGAGCTTCAAAGAAGCGGAGACAAAGGTGTACGGCGACCGCTTCAGCGGTGGCGTGGCTTTGGATAAACTGCCTTCTTTGCATGTCCACCGTAATATCAAAGGTTCAACGAAAGCAGAGAAGCTGCTTGCCGATCTGCGCCTTGGAGCCGTTCGCAATCCGGCTGTAGAGCGGGCGCTTACAGAACTGAGAAAGGTCATCAATGCGGCCGTTAGCGAGTACGGCAAACCGTATGAAATCCGAGTTGAGCTAGCTCGCGAGTTGAAAAAGCCGAGGAAAGAACGCGAGACGGCAACCAAACAGAATCGGACGCGGCAGAAAGAACGCGAGAAAGCTAAAGCGGATTTACTGATGGAGTGCGGCATTCAGAATCCGTCACGCTCTGATATCGAGAAAGTCTTGCTCTTCGAAGAGTGCGGAGGAAAATGTCCCTACACAGGAAAGAGTTTTACGCTGCGAGATTTATTTCAAAATGCGCAGTTCGATGTGGAGCACATTGTTCCCCTTAGCCGTTATCCTGACGACTCGTTTCAGAACAAGACTCTCTGCTGGCACGAGGAGAACCGGAACATCAAGCGCAACAAAACACCCTTTGAAGCCTACGGTAAGGACACCGAGCGTTGGGAAGAGATGCTGACTCGTATCAGGGCGTGGAGGCCCGGAAATCCAGGCAAGCTGAAGCGGTTCATGCTGCGCAGCGAGGATGAACTGGAAGAGTTCACGGCCCGGCAGATGAATGACACTCGCTATGCCAGTGTACTTGCCTGCCGTCTGCTGGAATCGCTATACGGCGGGCGTGATGAGGCAACTGCTACCGGAACGCGACGCCAGGTTATCTATGCCTCCAGTGGTGCTATTACAGCCACGCTACGCCGTGCCTGGGGGCTGGAAGCGATTCTGCGCGAGGCCGCCGCTTCCAGCAACGGCGAAAGCAAAGGCAAGCCGCGCACGGATCACCGGCATCATGCCATCGATGCCATTGCCATCGCATTGTCCCGTCCGAACTTCATTCAAGCGATGGCTCGTTCCGCATCCCTTGATCCCCGGTTCGAGTTGGACAGCCGGTCGTTTCGCAGAACTCCGGCTCCGTGGCCCAATTTTGTCGATACCATACGCCCTCATATCGAGCAGATGATCGTCTCTCACCGGCCCGAGCACAAGATGAGCGGCGCCCTGCACGAGGAAACCAACTATGGAAGGCCCTATTCCCACGACGGAAAAACGACAGTCAATGTCCGCAAACCTGTTACAAGCTTGTCAACCGGGGATATCGAAAAGATAGTCGATCCGGCGGTTCAGTTTGCCGTGCAGCAAAAAGCTGCGGAGCTTAACGGTGACCTGACGCAGTGCGAGACCTCGCAAAACTGGCCCGTCCTTTTTGCGAGCGATGGCAGACATATCTCAATCAAGCGCGTGCGTATTCGCAAGGTGATGAAGCCCACTCCAATCGCGTCAGGGAACAGAGAACGCTTTGTTGCCTTATCGAATAGCCACCACACGGCCATCTTCGCTCTTATGCAGGATGAGCGCGAAGTTGAGTGGGAAGGAGTTCCTGTTTCACTTTATGAGGCTATGGAGCGCAAACGAAAAAAACTAGCCGTTATTGATAAAAAGCATCCTGACGGAGACCAATGGCGGTTTAAATTTTCTCTCATGGGCGGAGATACGATTGAACTGCACCGCGCTTGTCATCACTCTGATGGCATGTGCTGTCCGGACATCTATCGTATACGTACAATTGCCGGCAATGGGCAACTGTCCATGGTCAAGATTACGGACGCTCGCCTGATTAAGGACATCAAGGGAGCAGGCGAATGGTGGTCGCCAAGAGCAGATGCCTTGCGAAAACTGGATTGCCGGAAGGTTGTAGTCGACACCCTGGGAAGGGTACATATCGCCAATGATTGACCGCGTTATTGAGATTGCTAATCCTGCGCGGCTGAGTGTTCGCGATGCCCAGCTTGTAATTGAACGGCCACGGGACGAACAACTGTCTCTGCCCTTTACGACGCCGGTCAGCGAAATCGCCGTTCTGCTGCTGGCCCATCCTCAAGTCACGCTGTCGCAGGCGGTGCTGTCGCGAATCGCCGAGGCAGGCGGCTCAGTTGTCACTATCGACAGAAACTTTCTGCCTGTTTCCATGCAATTACCTGTACAAGCCCACTTTCTGCAAACGGAAAGATTCGCAAAACAGATGCAGCTCTCGCTGCCCAGCCGAAAACGTCTCTGGCAGCAAATCGTAAGAGCCAAGATTTGCGCGCAGGGAGAGTTGCTGAAGGAACTCTATGGGAATGATTCCGGACTGGTTGCCATGTCTGCACAAGTTCGGACAGGCGATGCTGGCAATCTGGAAGCGCAGGCGGCGCGGCGGTACTGGCCTCTGGTTTTTGGCGACTTGAAGTTTAAGCGTGGAGCAGAAGGACCGGACCAGAATCGTCTTCTCGATTACGGATACATCGTCTTGCGAGCGGCTGTTGCGCGGGCGCTTTGTGCGGCAGGCCTGCATCCTTCGATTGGCTTGAGGCATAAGAACCGCTACGATGCTTTCTGTCTGGCAGCTGACGTAATGGAGCCGTTCCGTCCCGCGGTCGACCGC
>WQYS01000189.1 GCA_009781125.1 Acidobacteriaceae bacterium
GTGAATGGGCCGCGCCAGCGTGATGTTGTTGTAGGCGAGAATGTTGTTGGCCAGAGCCTCCAGCGTCTTATCGAAGTCGCTGGGCGCGTCGAGCAGTCCGGCCTGGAAGAGGCGCGTCAGCACGTTCTGCTCGGCCTGATCCTCCCAGGCGCGCTGTGCTCCCAGCGGGCTGACGTCCTGAGCTTCGTTGCTAACGTCGGTCGCGCCGACGACCTCCATGGAGGTGTTCTCGCTTTCGGACGAGGGCGCCTTCAGTTGGTATCCCCAGATGTGGCTGATGGCCTTGAACTTCAGCGTGCGCAGGTTGCTCTTGTCGTCGGACTCCTCCACGTAAAACGAGGTGGGCAGCCACAGGCCGGGCTGCACGTTGGTGCGCCAGCTATCGAAGTGGTAGTACTCGGCGACGCCGTTCTCAGTGCCGGTGAACTCGCCGTTGAAGCGCACGATGGAGCCCTCGCGGGTCTCGATCCAGACGCGGCCCAGGAAGCGTCCGGTGTCGTGGCGCTGGTCCGCCGGGCTGACGTCAAAGATGGCCGTCGGCGTGTTGCCCAGAAACTCCGTGCGGATGTAGTTGAAGACGTAGTGGTTGCGGTCGAAGTCGTTGGAGTCGATCAGCAGCATCTGGATGAAGCCGTTCTCCTGAAAGTTCAACCGCAACGGGCCGCTGATGGCGGCGAGAAACGCGCTGGGCGATTTGAAGAAGCCCGTCGTACTGCTGCTGATGTTCGCCACCTTGCCTTTGCCGCTCCGCAGCGACTTATTCACGCGGTAGGGGCTGCCGTCGATGATTCTGCTGAAGGCCACGCGGCCCAGGAAGTGCTGGTCCGATTCAGGCACCTGGCCCAGCACCGAGTCGGGCCGCATGGTCTGGATGTAGGTCTCGACCAGCGGCGTGCGCTCGCGCAGCACCTTGATGACGTCCTTCTCGCGCAGTACCGCCTGATCGACCAGAGCGCTCTGCGCCGGAGTCAGCTTGCGCGGCTGCATCTCGGGATCGAGCGGCTTCTTCTTGCTGCCGAACAGAGACGCTCCCAGGGCAGATGGAATGGAAGACATGGCAGTCGCGAGCAGCGCGGCCAGCACCAGCGGGGTAAGGGACTTTTTCCGGAGGATCATGGGATTACAGCTCCTGGGGCCATGAATCAGGCCGTCGTTCTGGTTGAAACTTCATCGTGCGCTACTCCGCCAACTGAAAGGCTACGTTGACGATGCCCTCCCAATCGACGGGATTGCCGTCGTCGTCGGTGGCGGGCTGGAAGCGGGTGGCCGCGACGGCCCGCGTTGCCGATTCGCCCAGGCCGTGTCCGAGGTCGCTGGTCACGCCCAGAACCCGCACGGCGCCTGACGCCATCACGCGCACACGGACCGTTACCGTGCCTTCGATGTGCAGGCGGATGGCCTCGGCGGTGTACTCGGGCCGGGGTTTATAGAGGACTTTGGGCACGGAACGGAAGGATTGCACAGCGGAACGATACATGCTCGCCGGTGCTGCCGGAGGCGCGTAGCGGCCAAGGTTTACCTGTCCGGCTTCGCGACCGGTTGAGTTGAGCGGGCCGGTTCCTCCGGGCACTCCGAGCCTGACGCCCCGGACGGGAGTGGCGGCGTTGCTGCGTCCGTTCATGTTCTGGCCCTGCGGCGATCCGGAGCCAAGATTGACAGCCGTCGCGCGTGCTCCCTGGCCGGTGTTCGAGGCCGCCATACCGGGAACGCCTCTTTCTCCGAGATCAATTTTGCTGGTCGCCGGACGGCTTGAGGGAGCGATGGGGTTATCGGGCAGTCCAAGTGCGACTGGCATCGGACGCGGCAAACGGTTCGGCACCGAAGCAGGCACGGCCCGCGCAAGATTCACCCTCGGCGCTGGCGGCGGCGCCACCAGCTTCGGCGGAGCGGGCTGAGGAGCGGGTGGGCGCTCGGTCACTTTCAATTTAGGAAGATCAGGAGGTCTTGCCTGAAGCCTCGGAGGCGCTACTGTGACCGACGGGGGCTTGACCGCAGGCCGGACCGGCTCAGGTAGAGGCTCTACAAGAGTAACGACCCGATGCGTCTCTGTAATGGTCTCTTTGGCAGCAAGTCCCAGAATGGTGCCGACGAAGGCAAGAGCAAGATTGATCGCAAGGGATGTATAGACAGACCCCTTGCTCTGCGCGCCAGCGTTGAGCACGCCGAAGTGCTTGAAGCGCACGTCGGGCGGCACCAGGAGATTGCTGCGTAAAGGTTTTACCATAACCAATCCTTCTGAAGGACGCGCTACAGCGTATATCGGCAAAACCTGGATTAAAACTATCTGGGGGCCTGGGACTTTTTATACGGCACCGGCGTTACATGATTGTGTGGGCTGACTTAATTTTGAATTCAGCACATGCAACACGAAGGGTCCGGTCTTACTTGTAAGACAGACGGCGGGATAGCTGCAAAGGTTTGCTGCAAAAACCTGCCCATCGGCCCTGGGTTCCGCAGGCGCATCCGCATGTTCCACAAGCATATGGATTTTCTCAATGCTGGTATTGTTGGATATAGATGTAAGAGGCGGGCATCCGCATTTGAATTTGTTGAAGGTGCTTTTGCTTCTAGGTAGGCCAAGCCTAAAGGCTTGGCCTACCTAGAAGCAAAAACCTAATGGTGATCGCGTAGACAAGGAGGGGGAAAGAGGCGGAATGAAGAGGATTCTTGTAACCGGTGGAGCAGGATATATCGGCGGCACGGTAACGCGGCTGCTTTTGTCGCAGGGTCATAAGGTGACGGTGTTCGACAACCTTTGCCACAGCAAGCGCTCGGCGCTGGCCGCTGGCGCGGAGTTCGTCGAGGGCGAGCTGGCCGACCGCGCGCTGGTGGATAAGACTCTGCGTGAGGGAAATTTTGATGGCGTCATGCACTTTGCGGCTCTGATCGAAGCTGGCGAGAGCATGAAGGTCCCGGAGGTCTATTTCCGCAACAACACCATGGGGACGCTCTCGCTGCTGGAGGCGATGCTCGTCGCCGGGCCGAAGCGCCTGGTGTTCAGCTCGACCGCAGCCTGTTACGGAGAGCCGGAGAGCACGCCCATTCTCGAAACCGCCAAGCTGCAGCCGACCAATCCCTACGGCGAAAGCAAGCTGCTGGTGGAGCAGATGCTGCGCTGGCTCAACGAGAGGCAGGGCCTGCACTATGCCAGCCTGCGCTACTTCAACGTGGCGGGCGCGATGGAGGGATACGGCGAGGCGCATGAGCCGGAGTCGCATCTGATTCCGCTGATCCTCGACGTGGCGCTGGGACGGCGCGCGAGCATCAAAGTCTTCGGCACCGACTACCCCACCAAGGACGGAAGCTGCATCCGCGACTACATTCACGTGCAGGACCTGGCCGACGCGCACGTGCTGGCGCTGGCCGCGCTCGAAAAGGAGTGCCGCCTGATCTACAACATCGGCAACGGACAGGGCTTTACGGTACTCGAGGTCATCGACGCCGTGCGCCGCGTCACCGGAAAGACGATCAAGGCGGAGATATGCGAGCGGCGTCCGGGCGATCCGGCGGTGCTGGTGGCGAGCTCCGAGAAGATCAAGGCCGAGCTGGGCTGGAAGCCCCGCTTCGCCGAACTGGACAAGATCATCGCCAGCGCGTGGGAGTGGCATCAGCAGCGGTATCTGTAAGCGCCGAAGGGCGCGTTCTATTCCGGCCTGGGGCAAGAAGCTCCAGGCCGCGATTTTTTCTCCTTGTCATACCCCCTCGCTTTGTCACACCCCTCCCTTGTCATTCCGGAGCGCAGCGACGGAATCTGCTTTCTTTTCCCGGCCAGGACTCGACGGTGAAGGAAAGACGTGAATGGAACGTTCGTAGAACACCCTGCATGTCTTGCCGCTCCGGAACGACAAGGGAGAAGGAGGAACGATAAGGGAGAGGGAGTGCGAATAAGGCAAAAGCTGGTGCGGGCCGGGCAAAAGACATATCCTACAAACAGAACGTCATGAATAACCAGATCAAGATTCAACTTCCCGATGGGTCGGTGCGCGAGGTTGCGCACGGCACGACTCCGTATGACATCGCACAGAGCATCTCGCCACGGCTTGCTGCCGCCGTTGTGGCGGCGCGCGTCCGTCCGCTTGCGCCAGTGGCCGCTACGGCTACGACCGGCGACGAACACTCCTCCGAGGCGGCTATGTATAGCGCGTCCGGAGAGAGCGGCGAGCGGCTGGTCGATCTTTCGACCCCTCTCCACGAGGATGTTGCCCTCGAACTGCTCAAGGAGACCGACGAGGCTACCCTGCGCGTGCTTCGGCACTCGGCGGCGCATGTTATGGCGACGGCGATTCTTGAGCTGTTCCCCGAGTCCAGGCTCGGACACGGTCCGGCGACCGACTCCGGCTTCTTCTACGACATCTACCGTGAGACTCCCTTCACGGAGGACGACCTTGCTGCCATCGAGAGGCGCATGGCCGAGGTGGTCGCGCGCGACGATAAGTTTATCCGCGTCGAAGAGCCCCGCGACCAGGCGCTCGGCGAGTACCAGCAGAACAACGACTTCATGAAGGTTCACTTCATCGAGAGGTTCACGCAGCCGGGCGACTCGATCTCGATCTATAAGAACGGCGGTTTCACCGACTTCTGCCGCGGCCCACATGTGCCTTCGACCGGGCGCGTGAAGGCCTTCAAGGTCACCTCGGTTGCCGGAGCCTACTGGCTTGGCGACGAGAAGAATAAGCAGTTGCAGCGCGTCTACGGCACGGCCTTCTTCAACGCCAAGGACATGGAGGCGCACTTCAAGCGGCTCGAAGAAATTCGCGCGCGCGACCACCGCGTTCTAGGAAAACAGCTGGACCTGTTCTCGATTCAGGAGGTCGCAGGCTCCGGTCTGATCTTCTGGCATCCGCGCGGCGGGCTGATCCGCAAGCTCATGGAAGACTGGATGCGCGACGAGTGCCTCCGGCGCGGCTATCAGATGGTTTTTACGCCGCACATCATGCGCCGCGAGCTGTGGAAGGTCTCCGGGCACGACGGCTACTACGCCGAGAACATGTATCCGCCGATGGAGCTGGACGACTCGGAGTACCGCCTGAAGCCGATGAACTGCCCCGGCCACATCCTGATCTATAGAAATTCGCCCAAGAGCTACCGCGACCTTCCGGCGCGCTACGCCGAGCTGGGCAACGTCTACCGCTACGAGCGCTCGGGCACCATGCACGGCCTGCTGCGCGTGCGCGGATTTACCCAGGACGATGCCCACATCTTCTGCACGCCGCAGCAGATCGAGGGCGAGGTCGCCGCCTGCGTGGAGTTCGCCGAGAACGTGTTGACCTCGTTCGGCTTCAAGGAGTTCAAGGTGGAGCTTTCGACCTGGGACCCCAACGACCGCAAGAACTACGTCGGCTCGGCGGAGAACTGGGAGAGCGCCGCCGCGTCGCTGAAGAAGGTGCTCGACGCCAAGGGGATTCCCTACCGCGAGATTCCCGGCGAGGCCGCCTTCTACGGGCCCAAGATCGACATCAAGCTGGTGGACGTGCTGGGGCGGTTGTGGCA
>WQYS01000190.1 GCA_009781125.1 Acidobacteriaceae bacterium
GTGGCCATACTTGGCGTCGTAGGTACCCTTGACGATGATGTCAGGCATAACGTTGTTCGAGTAGTTGGTGGTCGCATTCATGAGACCGCCACCGGTACCCGCGTTTCCGATGAAGAAATTAGACGGCGCGTTGGTGGCCGAATAGATGATCTGTGCCTGCTCCAGCGAGGCCGCCAGCGAGAAGCCGTTGTTGAACCTCTGCTGGAAACGAATGGCCGCCTGGCGGGCCCAACTGAAGCCGACCTGGTACTGGGCGTCAATCGTCATCGGCAGGTTCTCCGTGCGATTGTCGGTGGACTTCTTGGTCTCGGCTACGAGCGACCACATCTGACCGCCGGTCACCGTGAAGCCGTTCTTGACGGCGGCCTGGCCCCAGATCTGGCGCTGACGCAGCGTGTAGCTGTTGCTCTGGTTCGAGTTCGAGGTCATGCCCGCGGAGAGGAAGTCGGCCTCGACGTAGCCGGACAGCTTGAACGGCCCGGTATCGCCCTCAAACAGGCCGCCGACGCGGCTCTGGCGTCCGGAGAAGTTCAGCTCGCTGACATTTGCCTGCGCGGCTCCATTGAAAGGAGTCGAGTTGAAAGGCGTGTTGATGTCCGAGTTGATCGAGCGCGTGCGGTACACGGATTCAAAGGCGAAGAAGCCAATCGGCGTAACCTTGATGCCCTTGTATCGCAGCACGGCCGGAGACTCCATGGCGGCGGCGATGTCCTTCTTCGTATTGTTGATCGTCTCCACCAGTCCTGCGTTGGTGTTCTTCAGATCGGTGACGGTGGCGTTCAGCGCGGCTACTGCCTCGTTGTTCTGTTGCAGGCTGCTGCTAACGGTCTCGGCCTGGCTGCTGGCCGTGGCTGCGGCGCTGTTGGCGGCCTGCGCATCGCTGGCTGCGGTTGCCAGCCTGGCATCGCGGTCGGCCACCTGGCGCTTCAGTTCGTCGATTTGCTTCTGCTGGTTCTCAAGCAGATCGCGCATCTCTTGCAACTGCTGCGCGACGCCGGGATCGGCCTGTTGCGCGGACTTGCTGCTCTTTGATTTATGGCCAGAAGGACTGGCCGTCTGCGCTTGCATTGCAACCGTGCCGAAGATCAGCACCATTGCAAGCACACTCTTCAATTGCTTAGTCATGGACCCTCACAAAATCGGTTAGAACAAATGACAATGACATCCGGCAGCGGGACCAGTTGCGGTCCCGTTGCCTGTCAGGTTATCTCTCATGGTTTCAGAGAAATGTGAATAGAAAAAGAATTTTGCAGATTCTTTCTCGAAAAAACGAACCCGTTTGCAACTATCTCTGCAAAGCGGGTACGACCTTCAGACTCACCAGATAAAGCACCACGGTGAGCACGATTCCAAGCGAGATGCTCCACGCGATCAGTTGTTTCTCTACGCGCAGAAGCGGCTCGTGCTCCATCTTCTGCATCTCGTCGGCCAGCTTCGCCGGTTCATTTGAGACCTTCACTTCTACTTCTGTCTGCGGCATAAGATTCTCCTTGTCGTCGCGTTAGCGTTACGACAGTTTCACTCCGTGGAAGAACAGCCAGGAAAGGAACAGGCCAACCCAGATGATGAAGCCGAACAAGCCGACCACATACACCAGCGCCAGCTTGCCGATGCCCACCTCCCAGAGCTTGCGGAAGTTGGAGGCCACTCCGATGGTGAAGAACGTCAGGATGAAGAAGATCATCCGGAAGACGTTAGTGCCAGCGATCAGCGACTTTCCGGCGGCAATCATGGCCGGGTGATGGAAGCACACCAGCAGCATCACCACGAAGGTCAGCACGTAGCCGAGCACGAAGCGTGGGAAGCGGTCCAGCACCTCGCCCATCTTCATGCGCTCGCCGGGCTTGCTGTCGATCTTGCTGGTCCAAATCCACGCCAGCACAAACGCCCAGATGCCGATGAAGATGTCGATAAAGACCTTCTCCGTAGTGGCGACCATGACGGCCAGGCCGTTGGCGTGAATCAGCGCGTCAGTGATGGCTCCGGAGGCGATGGCGCCGCCGTCGCTCTTGACTACCAGTCCCATCCATGCGCCGGCCACCAGCGGAGAGTGTGCCAGCGTAGCCTGCGCCACAAAGGGAAGAATCAGCATCTCCACGCAGGTGAAGATAATGACCAGCGACGAGACCATGACTGGCACAAAAGGCCGCGCCTTGATGGCTCCGCCGGTAGCGATCGCCGCCGACACGCCACAGATGGAGATTCCCGAAGCCAGCGGAGCGGACCATTCTCTGGAAAACCCGAACCACTTGCGCGCGATGTAGTAGACCACCGCCCAGTAGATCAGGTAGGCGTTAATGATGGCGCAGAAGCCCAGAAAGATGACCGACGACGACAGCCCCGGATGGTCCAGCGCCTTCAGGCCCAGCTCGGCGCCGAGAATGATGACGGCGATCTTCACGTACATCTCCGGACGCAGCGACTCTTTAAGCCAGTTCGCCAGCCGGGGGAAGAAGTTGCCAATCACCAGGCCCGCCACCATGGCGATGATGAATCCCGCCTCAAGGGTGAGTCCCATGCTCCAGTGCAGACCGTACTTGGCCCAGTCGGCCTTGGTGCGGTTGGCGGCGATGATCGCGTGGCTTCCCAGAGCAAAGAAACCGTAGCTCAGGAAGAAGATCACCGTGAAGCCTTTGATGAACTGCCACGGCTTCCCTCCCAGGTACTTGATGCCCACCGTCAAGATCGCGGTGAGAAATACCCAGGTCAGAATGAGCGATACGGCTCCGCTGATGTGGTAGCCAGCCGACGCCGTCGAAAATATCGTGGACAGCTTCGCCCATGTCCAGATATTTGTCTTGACGCCCCAGCCCAGCAGGTCTTTGCCGACAAAGTTAAATGCGGCCAGACAGAACAGGAACATTCCTATAATGAGGGCCAGCTTATCCTCGGTGAGCCATCTTTTTTGTGCCTCCATACACATCTCCTTCCTTCTCGTTTCGAACGCCCGCGAGCGCAGGCACGTGCTTCCAGCCGTCTCGCGATGCCTCCTGCGCGCAGAAACGCGCGGCTCGACACGAGGCATCCGTTGCTAAGTCAACCGGAAACTACAGCTTGTAGATTCGCAAGAATTGTAGCGCCGGGTCTGTCTTTTGCAAATGAATTTGCAAAAACCTGCACACCGGCCAGGGACTTAACTCTTTTTTGTTCTTTTAGTTGACCCTTATAAAAAATTATACCTGCCGGGGTTCTATGAGCGCGCCGACTCGTGTACCGTTATTGCCATGTTCTCTTTTCGAGTCACCGGGCTCCTGAGTGTTTTCTCCCTCTTTTTTCCCATGACCGTCTTCGCGCAGTCCAGCCCGCAGCCGTTGAACCTGATCCCGGTTCCGCGCGAGCTTCGCGCCGCGGCGACGCAGCCGCTGAATGCAGGCGTGCAGATATCCTGTGCGTCTCCGTGCGCGGCAGAGGATCAGTTCGCCATCGATGATCTGAGGACTTATCTCGCTTCGCAAGGTATAGCCGTGAATCAGAGTTCTCCGGTCAATCTTCTGGTGACGCGATACGGCTCGACGATAGCGAGGTCCATCTACAGCGACGCGACCTCTGCCGAAGCTCCAGCCGAGTTCCCTGCCGAGATGAAGGCCGAGGGCTATGTCATCATTCCCGACGGCAAGGGGCTGGCCATCACTGCTGCGAGCGACGCGGGCATCTTCTACGCGCTCCAGACCGTCAAGCAGATGATTACCGGCACGGGAGCCGCCGCCGTTCTGCGTCAGGCGGCGATCCGCGACTGGCCTGCCATGCCGATCCGCGGCCTGCACGACGATCTTTCGCGCGGACCGGTGCCTACGCTGGAGTTCCAGAAGAAGCAGATTCGCGTCCTTGCGGCCTACAAGATCAATCTGTACTCGCCATATTTCGAGCACACGATGCAGTACACGGGCCATCCTCTGATGGCCCCTCCGGGAGGCACGTTTACACAGGAGCAGGCCCGCGAGCTGGTCGCCTACGCGGCGAGGTATCACATCACTATCGTGCCCGAGCAGGAGTCCTTCGGGCATCTGCACTACCTGCTCAACTGGGAGAGGTACGCCGCTCTGGCCGAAACGCCGCACGGTCACGTGCTGGCTCCGGCGCAGCCCGACGCGCAGAAGCTCACCCACGAGATGTTCAACGAGCTGGCCCGCATCTTTCCCGGCCCGTACCTGCATCTGGGAGCAGACGAGACCGTCGAACTGGGCAAGGGACAGACCAAGCCGATGGTCGATGCACAGGGGCTTGGGACGGTGTATCTCGGGGTTCTGGAGCGGATCGTCGCTGACCTGAAGCCGCTGAATCGAAGGCTGCTCTTCTGGGGCGACATCGCCATGAAGGAGCCTGACCTGCTCAAGCAGGTTCCCGACAGCTTCCGGCAAGCGACCATAGCCGTCGCCTGGGAGTACAACCCGCAGCCCAAGGGGTTCGAGCGATTCATCCAGCCGTTCACCGACGCCGGATTCGAGACCTGGGTCGCGCCCGGAATCAACAACTGGAGCCGCGTCTATCCCAACTGGAACAACGCCTTCGCTAACATCCAGCAGTTCACCAAGACCGGCCAGCAGATGGGAGCCACCGGCCAGCTCAACACCGTCTGGAACGACGACGGTGAGACCCTGTTCAACAACAACTGGTACGGCGTGCTCTTTGGGGCCGAGGCCGCATGGCATAAGGGAGAGGCCTCGATTCCTGGCTTTCAGTCCAGCTTCGGAGCCACCTTCCACGGCGACGCGACTGGCAAGATCGATCAGGCGCAGAAGGAGCTGATGGCTGCTCACCAGCTTCTGAAGGACTCCGACTTCAAGGGCGAGGCGTCGAACGCACTCTTCTGGCAGGATCCATGGTCTGCCGATGGACAGCGCTATGCGGCGCAGATTCGGCCCGTCTTGCAGCAACTCCGCCTTCATGCCGAGAACGCCATCACGTTGGTGGCCGAGGCCCGCGACACCAATCCCAACCTGCGCGAGACCGACGCTCTGGACGCGCTCGATCTGGGCGCGCGCAGGATGGACTTTATCGGACTGAAGTTCCAGGTCTCCGATGAGATCGCCGCCATCTACGCTCATGCTCTTTCGCTCCAGAACTCAAAGGTGAAAGAGAACCGGCTGGCGGTTTGGGACGACTTCGACGAGATCAACGGCATCAACGGCAAACTGGAGGACATGCGCAACAACTATTCGCTGCTGCGCGATCTCTACGAGCAGGCGTGGCTGCGGAGCTACCGCCCGTACTTTCTGCGCAACAATCTGGAGCGCTACGACCTGGCGATCCAGATGTGGCTTCAGCGCATCGACAAGCTCAGAGCGGCGCGCAGACAGTGGGCAAACTCGCACACGCTGCCTCCGGCGTCTGATCTGGGAATCCCCGCACTGCCAGCGCGCTGATGCGCGAAGACTTCCATAAATGAATGAACCTCCTAAGAAACTATTTTTGCGATGCAGTCATTTTTCGATTGACGATCGTCATACAAATCAGATAAAAACGAATAGGGCGAAGTATGTAGA
>WQYS01000191.1 GCA_009781125.1 Acidobacteriaceae bacterium
AAGACCGCCTGGTCGAAGTCCTCATCGAACTCTTCGGTCTTGTTCAGCAGCTTGAGGCTGCGCTTCTCTTCGGCGGTGGGAGGCGTGATGTGCAGATGTCCCCTGCCGCGGAAGACTGCCATGGTGATCTTGCCGTTAACTTCGCCCGAGAACGCTACTGTGCCCTTCGTCAGCGTGAAGGTGGCGGCGTCGCGGTGCAGCACGTAGTCGCTGATGGAAACCGCATCGCTGCCGACACTCTGTGTGTGTAGTTGCCTGTAAGACTCGATGGAATTGCCGGCTTGCTGGGCTGCCGAATATGCGGTTAGTAATAAGGCAAAAAGACAGGCGGAAACATCGATGCGCCACTTCACGGAACTGCCTCCAGAAAGTAACTTATAGGTTTGGTTAACTATTATTGCTCAGATACTTTGCCCGTGCCCATCAAAATCAGCGAGCGCTGCGCGAAGGGCGAGTAGATCAGCAGCGGCACGCACGCCAGCGCCAATCCATAACTGATGTGGTGCAGCAGCAGGAAGGGCGCGAGCGCCCACAGCAGGTCCAGCGGCAGAAGCAGCCACCACAGCTTCAGATACCGCTCGCGCAGGCGCGGCGCGCGGAACAGTACAGCGCACAGCAGAAAGACTCGTGCCGGAATCAGAATCGCCGCCGTCACGATCAGGACAACGAAGATGCGCGAGGCAAACGGCAGCGCTGAGAGCAGGTCTTCGATCTCCGGCAGATTGGCCAGTGCTCCTATATAGAAGCTCAGATACATGAGCTGCAACAGAACAAACAGCGTCTGCACCAGAAGACGCGGACTCTTCGGCAGGTCTGCGGGCGAGGCCAGAAGCCGGTCGAAAAATCCGTTCTGCGCAACCGGTTCGGCTGCCGCCTCTATTCGCGGCTGCGCTGCTGGCGTGGAGTCCTCCGTGAGGACGTGCTCTACCGGAGCGATGAAACGATAGCCGCGCCGGGCCAGAGTCTCGATAAACCGGGGATTGCTCGCCTTGTCTCCGAGCGCCTCGCGCAGGCGGTTGACGGTCGAGTTCACGCCCTGCTCGTAGTCGACGAAGACGCCATCGGGCCACAGCTCGCGGCAGATCTCTTCGCGCGTCAGCAGCTCGCCGGGCCTTCGCAGCAGCATGACGAGCACCTGAAACGGCTGCGTGTGCAGCTTGACGCGCATCCCCTGGCGGCGAAGCTCTCCGGTACCAGGGTCGACCTCGAAGACCCCGAAGCGGTAGCGTCTGGCTGTCTGCATCTCTGTCATGCTCGTGACCAGTGTATCCAAAGATGGCCGGAGGATACTCTGGATACTCTGGATACTCTGGACACTCTGGATACTCCAGGTGCCCCACTCATGACGGTCACATCGTCATAAGTGGGGTCTTGCTGCCCTCAGATATTGTTCGTGTCTACGTCGTCTCTAAAAAGGAGTTCTCCCGCTCCCAGGACGAGCGAAATGTTCGTGGCCAGGTCCACAAGCTGCGGCCTGGCAGCTTGGAAACGTGCTGGCCAACGACGTAGCGTCCATACTCGGGTTCCAAACGCAGAAATGCCTGACGGGCCTTTTCCGCTTCCGCAATCAGCACATCATCACTTAAGGATCCAGTGGGCACAAAGAACGACTCGCAAACGGCACGGTAATGCAACAGCCAGTAGCGGTAGTTGTCCTGCAAGGCGGGGTTGGCTGCTCTTACGTCTACAAGGACCTTCAACCGGTCGTCGCAATGTGGATCGCTGGAGCCATACTCGGTCCAGAAATACGCCCGGTCGGTGTTGGCTTCCCCGCCCAGCCCTGCAATGACTTCTCCGACTCGAACAGCGTCGGGGCCTTTAAGACCCAGCCATTCTTCCGCATACTGTCTGGCCACGTCCATGACGCTGAGATTGGGGTCCGTGGCAAACCGAAGTATGGCAAAGCGGTTGATGTCGTCATGGATGCCTTCGCTATAAGGCACTGCGCCAGTGATATGAGGGTAATCCGCGCGGTAGATCTTGCGTATGGCTGGCAGCGCAGGACAGGGCCCATACACACCAAACCCGCTCACCATGGTGATCTCGGGATTGATGTAGTACTTAATGATCGGTTTGGCTCCCCTGGGAATATCGGCCACAAAGTTGGACCAGTCGTCAGATTTCACATGCGTGCGCAGCATATCCTGTTCATCGATTGGCAGGGTGTGGCCGGCAGTCACAAACTGGGCCTTGGGGTGAAACTGGCGGCAAATCTCCGCCTGCTGCTTGAGGACTTTCAAGTAGGTCAACGGGTAAGGATCGCATCTCTCGCACGAACACCCGCCGTAATCTGTGATCGGAGTGATAACGTAATCGATCTGCGCCAAATGGGAAAACAGTTTCTCCCGCAGTCGTAAAATCTCCCGCAAAGCGGCGGGCTGAGAGGGACAAACTTCGCCCGGTTCCAGGAAGTATTTTCCCGGCGTTGCCTTCCAGTCGGGGTTCGCGTCCGCCACGTCACCTGAAATATCATTCAAACCCAGATAGATACCTACAGAGAGACCCGCGTCGGCAATGGCCTTGCAGATGTCCTGCTGCAACTTCCAGTAGGGTGCGTCGTCGTCGAAATCGCGTGCTTTGCGCTGCCCCCATTCCATGGGCAGATACCAGACGCTCTTCGCGCCCATGCGCTTGAGGCTCTGTATCTCCTCCCGCCAACGCTCTATTTCCCAGAACTGTATCCCCGCGCTCTGCTCGTGATTGGCCAGGAAGACGCCTAAAGGGGTAATCTCTTTCGGAGTTATCGCCACTTCGTTCGGCGTTTTCTTCCCGGATTTATCGGAAGAGGATGCTTCGCTCAAGCTGGCCGCAGCAGCATCACGAGGACATGCAAGCGCGCCTAACGACATAGCTCCTGTAACCTGGAGGAACGAGCGTCTGTTGATTGTTGACCGATTCATATTTCTCCTTGCACCCGTGCAGTAAAAGCACTGCCCCCCGATATCATGAGCGAACGGGAAAATGTACTTATTTTCTGTGCGGGTTAAGTCATGTGATTAGAAAGTAGCAAAAGCGTACCACAATGTAACTGGTGCGGCAACTCTTCCAAACCCTCCTCCAGGTCGAAGTCCCCGAAGCGGTAGCGCCCGGATGTTTGCGTGTCTGTCATGGGTGAGAACTCGCATTAAGCCAAATCAAACCATGAGGTTGCAGCGTGAGGTGCAGATGCTCTCCGAATGAGGGTTCTTCCATTGCGCCCGGCGCGGAAGCCGGGCAAGCTGTCACTCATGAAACGAAGGGACTATTTGCTGGAAGCCTTTGTACTCTGCGCTGCGCTGATGTACTTTCCTGCAGCGCCGTGCCTTGCGCAGCCTGATCCCGCCGCGGCTGCTGCTTTCAACTCATATTGCGCGGCTGTTGAATCCCGTCTTGCCGGGCAGCACTATGCGATTCAGGCGGACTCCGGTCGCGAGGCGCGTCTGCGCCAGGGAGAACAGATTATAGAGAAGCTCACGCCCTCCGCCGGGAGCGAGTTCGACGGAGCCATGCTGCATCACTGGCGCGGGACGGCCTTCGTTTCTGGAGCCAGTGCCGCGGACTTCGTGCGTCTGATGCGCGGCTTTGCGGACTATCCGAAGCACTTCGCTCCGCAGGTGACGGAGGCTCGCGTGCTGGCGTCGAACGGCGATCATATGCAGGCGTCGATGCGTGTCCATCAAAGGCACGTCATCGACGTGGCGATGGATCAGAGCTACGATGTCCAGTTCGGGCAGCTCGATGCGCAGCGCGGATACAGCATCTCGCACAGCGTGCAGATCGACGAGCTAGACTCCGTTGGCAGGCCGCTCGGCGCCAGCCGCGAACACGGCTTCCTCTGGCGGCAGAACACCTATTGGAACTACGAGGAGCGCGACGGCGGACTCTACATGCAGGTAGAGTCGGTCTCACTGTCGCGCTCCATTCCCCGCGGACTCGGCTGGGCCGTCGGCCCTTACGTCGAAAGCATCCCGCGCGAATCGCTGGAGTTTACCCTGCGCTCGGTCTCGAACGCGCTGCGGAAATAAAACACACAGGAAAGGACAGAAGATGAGCACGCAATCTATACACATGAATCAGACTTTTACATCCGCCGTCCGGGTCAACCGGTCGCTGACGGCGCAACTGGAGAGACGCGCGCTCGAATGGATGGCGCGGCGCGCGCCGCGCTGGCTGACCTCGGATCAATTGACGGCGCTCGGCCTGCTGGCGCAGGTCGCAGCGGGAATCTCGTTTGCCTTGGCTCGCTATCACCGGCTTTTTCTGCTGCTGGTGATCGCGTGCATCGCGCTCAACTGGCTCGGCGACAGCCTGGACGGCACGTTGGCCCGTGTTCGAGTGCAGCAACGTCCGCGCTACGGCTTCTATGTGGACCACATGGTGGACATCTTTGGAGCCGTCGCGCTGATGACGGGCTTGGGATTCTCCGGCTTTCTGCACTGGCAAACCGCGCTGGCGATGCTGATCGCGTTTCTGGTGCTCTCGGCTGAAAGCTATCTGGCCACATACACACTCGCCCGCTTCCACATGTCGCAGGGATTCTTCGGCCCGACGGAGATTCGCATTTTTCTAATTATCGGTGTGGCAGCGCTGATGCGCAGTCCGTATGCGACGGCCTTCGGATACCGGATGCTGCTGTTCGATCTGGGCGGAGTGATTGCAGCGGTTTCGATGTTCGTCATGGCTGTTGTCAGCGCGGCGCGCCACACCGCCGAGCTCTACCGCGAGGAGCCACTGCCTTGAACTGGTTCGTCCGCTGGATACGATTCAACCTGGTGGGAGCCATGGGCATGGCGGTTCAGCTGGCGGCGCTGGCGCTGCTTAATCGCTGGACTCGTGGCCGCTACCTGATCGCCTCCTCCGTTGCCATCGAGCTGACGCTGCTGCACAACTTTGCATGGCACCTGCATTACACCTGGCGCGACCGCTGCGATAGCTCCTCACGTCTGGCGCAGTTGACGAAGTTTCATCTCTCGAATGGTCTGGTGTCGCTCGTGGGAAACCTGATCCTGATGCGGTTATTAGTTCATCAGGCGCATCTGCCCGTGCTTGTGGCCAATGGAGCCTCGATCCTTTGTTGCTCCATCGTCAACTTCTCATTGAGTGATCTTTGGGCGTTCGCGCAAGAAAAGAGCGCCAGATGCAGGGCACCCAAAATATATCCTCCTAATATCTTTCTGAATCCCACTGATTAAAGGTATCTTTCACATTTATTAACCCTCTCCATAAGTCCTTTAAGACTTTCTCGACATCAAAGGAAGTGCATCCATCCCGTATCAGGTTCAAAGGGTGGAGCAGATATTTTAGACCGGCAAACGGTTGACTTAATGGCATATCGGCTTGGCAATCGTTTGCCCGCGGAGGCCTTATGGTAGATGGATTCATAAAAAGCAGTCTGTTACGCATATCCTTTCGCAAGATCACACGAAATCTGTTGGCAGGCATACTCTTCCTTAGCGCTACGCTGGCCTGGGCGCAGTTTCGCGCCAGCATTCAGG
>WQYS01000192.1 GCA_009781125.1 Acidobacteriaceae bacterium
ATTCAGATCGAGCTGCTCGTGCTCGGTGCCGTACTGCCGCACCACCTCGCCGATGTAGCTGGACTCGTCAAAGCTGTGGCCGTTGAAGGAGATGGAGAACGTCCGCAACCTCGTGCCGGACGCCTCGGCGGCGTAGTGAAGCACCGTGGTCGAATCGACTCCGCCGCTAAGCCAGACGCCAAGCGGCACATCGCTCATCAGGTGCTCGCTGACGGACTGCTTCATCCGCAGATCAAGCTCGGCCCTGGCGTCGTCAAGCGACATGGGCCGAGGCTGTATGCGCGGCATCTGCCAGTAAGCCTCCTGCCGGATGCGGCCGTTCGTCCACTCCAGCCAGCAGCCCGGAGGCAGCTTGCGGATGCCGTCGATCAGCGTCCACGGCGAAGGCACGTAGTTCATGGAGAGAAAGCAGTCCAGACCTTCGAGGCTGATCCGCCGCTCGATCTCAGGATGAATCAGAATGCCTTTGAGTTCGGAGGCAAAAAAGATATCCTCGCCTCGTTCCGCGATGTAGAGCGGCTTGATTCCAATGCGGTCGCGCGCAAGCACCAGACGCTGTTTGGATTCGCACCAGAGAGCAGCGGCAAACATTCCGCGCAGCCGCTCGAAGCACGCGGTGTCCCATTCGAGGAAGGCATGAAGCACGGTCTCCGTGTCGCAGTGTGTCGTCTGAAACCGGTGCCCCAGCCCTTCGAGTTCCTTGCGAACTTCGAGGTGGTTGTAGATCTCTCCGTTGAAGACGATTACGGTGTCGCGGTCCTCGGAGTAGATGGGCTGATCGCCCGCTGCCAGATCAATGATTTTGAGACGGGTCGCGCCGAGGCTGCATGCCACCGACCTGTGAACTCCCTGTTGATCGGGGCCGCGATGCAAGAGCGTCCCGGTTGCCTCGCTGATGCGTTCCGGACCAGGCCGCCATCTCTTCGTTGTAAATCCGACTATGCCGCACAAGTTCCAGTTGCCCCTGAAGAAGTTGACGGCTTTATAAGGAGAAAAGACGTGAACTTTATATCCAAGGTAGCACACTCACTCGCGGGACGGAGCCACGATACAATAGACTTGTGCCTGTAGACGCCATCATCCAAAAGCCACAGCCGGAGACGGCGCACAAACCCCTACACTTCAAGACCTTCCTGATGATCCTGGTGATGATCGTCGCCAATCCGGTGGGGAATGTTCTTCTTCGCACGGGAATGAAGCGCGTAGGCGCTTTGGCCATCTGGCCGCCAGCGCAGTTGCTTCACACCGGATATGCGGTCTTCGCCACGCCGTTCATCTGGCTGGGGATCGCTTCGCTGATTCTGTTCTTCGTGTCCAACATGCTGGTTCTTTCCTGGGCGGACTATAGCTTTGTGATGCCAGCTTCGGCGCTGGGGTATGGCGTCACGGCGCTGCTTGGCTACTTCATTCTTCGCGAGGCGGTCTCTCCGCTGGAATGGACCGGAATTGCAGTCATCTGCATGGGAGTGTTCGTCGTAAGCAACACCGCTCCCCGCACTACAACCCACGAGCCCGGGAGGCAGAGATAGCTTGCGCAATCTTGTTCTGTTTGCGGTGATCGTGGTTGCGGGCACAGGTGGCGAGCTGTGCATATCGCGCGCCATGAAGAACGTCGGCGAGGCCACCAGCTTCCATCCGGCGGCGATAGCCCGCGTGGTGCTGCGCGCGCTCTGCGAGCCGTGGATGTGGGCCGGAGTCACCATGATGGCCTGCGCTTTCTTTGCGCTGCTGGGAGCGCTGCACGCCCACAACGTCAGCTTTGTGGTGCCGGTAACGGCGCTGAGCTACGTTGCCGGAGCGCTCGGCGGAGCCGTCTTCCTGCGCGAGCACGTCAGCCGCCGCCGCTGGATCGGAGTGCTGCTGGTCGCCATCGGCGTGACGCTCGTGGTCTTCGGCAAGAAATGAATTCGTAAGGAGTGTCTAACGATGAACTGGGTCCACGCTCTGTGCTATTTTCTCGGAGGCCTGTTTCTAACCAATGCCGTGCCGCACTTCGTCAGCGGCGTCACGGGAAGGCCCTTCCAATCTCCGTTCGCCAAGCCGCCGGGTAAAGGGCTCTCCTCTTCCGTGGTGAATGTGCTGTGGGGCTTCGCCAATGGCGTCATTGCCTGGCTGCTTCTGCTGCGAGTGGGACGGTTCGATCCGCGAGCGGCATGCTGCATGGCGCCGTTTGCCGTTGGCGTCCTTCTCATAGGCCTTCAGCTATCCGTGAGTTTCGGGCGGTTTCATGGAGGAAACCTCACGGACAGACCATGAAGACCAGGCCCGCGCACGCCTTCCGCGCGATGAAGAATTACAACTTCCGCCTGTGGACCGCGGGCGCTCTGGTCTCCAACACTGGAACCTGGATGCAGCGCGTGGCCCAGGACTGGCTGGTGCTGACGCAACTGACCCATCACAACGCCACCGCTGTCGGCATCGTCATGGCCTTGCAGTTCGGACCGCAGTTCCTGATGCTGCCGTGGAGCGGACTGGCCGCCGACCGCTTCGACCAGCGCAAGCTGCTGATGCTTACGCAGGCGTCGATGGGAATACTCGCGGCTGCGCTTGGCATCCTGACTATCTCGGGCCATGCCCGGCTCTGGCATGTCTACATCTTCGCGTTCGTATTCGGCGTGGCGGCGGCGCTGGACGCGCCCGCGCGGCAGACCTTTGTCGGCGTGCTCGTCGGCGACGACGATCTGCACAATGCGGTCTCTCTGAATTCGACATCGTTTAACGCGGGCCAGATGATCGGACCCGCCGTGGCCGGACTCGTCATTGCCAAGGTCGGCACGGGCTGGGCGTTTCTGCTGAATGGCCTGTCCTTCGGAGCGGTTCTGCTGTCCATGTCCCTGTTCCGCATTCACGAGCTCAGAACGCGCGCCCGCGCGCCGCGCGCGCCGGGAGGCTTCCGTGAAGGCTTCCGCTATGTATGGAACCGGCCTGACCTGCGGGCGATTCTGGTCATGCTCTTTCTGGTCGGCACCTTTGGCCTGAACTTTCCCATCTACATATCAACGATGGCAGTGAAGGTCTTCCATACGGATGCGCGTGGCTTTGGCCTGCTCTCCTCGACGATGTCCATAGGCACGCTCACGGGAGCGCTGCTCTCGGCGATGGGCGGCAGACGCACCTTTCGTTCGCTGCTGGTGGGCTGCTCCATCTTCGGAGTGGGATGCGCACTGGCGGCGATGGCTCCCGGATACTGGTGGTTTGCGGCGTCGCTGGCGCTGATCGGAATAGCCGCGCTCACCTTCATGACTACGACCAACAGCATGATGCAGCTCTCGACCGAGCCAACCATGCGCGGACGGGTGATGGCGCTGCGCGTGGGAGTAGCGCTCGGCGGAACTCCCATTGGAGCGCCCATCGCTGGCTGGGTCGCTAACCGCTACGGCCCCAGATGGTCGCTCGGCATCGGCGCCATCTCCGGATTCCTGGCAGCCGCAGTCGCAGGCCTCCTGCTAAGCAGAAGCAGAGAGTCAGCCTCTCGAAAAACATACCCTGAGCAGCCGGTCTAGTCCTGCTTGCGTAAGTTGGGGCAATAATTAAGGCAGGTCAGGTCTAAGAGTTTATCCGTAAATAGTATTAACTTTTGATACTGCATGGAAAGTAATTGAAGCAGAGGGAAGATGCTGGCGAAGATAGCACTCAGGATAAAGCCTAAAGGCTTGGCCAAGCCTAGAAGCAAAAACCGCCCGTTGAGTTTAATGCCGTCACCAGAAGATTTTCGGCAGAACGCAACGGAGGACGGCATCGCTGATGTTTTATTTATACCTTTGCCGACAGGCTCCGCCTGTCCGGAGACATTTTAAATGCGATTTTCTCGAAAAAAAGCGCATCCATCCCCTTATCTTCGTGTAATACTGATGGCAATTTCCCGCTGAGAGGCTGAAATGGATGCGCTGACGCTTCATCGGATTCACTTTGCGTTCACTGTCACGTATCACTATCTTTTTCCCCAACTCACGATGGGCCTGGCGCTGTTGATTGTCATTCTCAAGGCGCTCGCCCTCAAAACCGGCAACAAGTTTTACGGCGACTCGGCCCGCTTCTGGATCCGCATCTTTGCCGTGAACTTCGTTCTGGGTGTGGTCACTGGAATTCCCATGGAGTTTCAGTTCGGCACCAACTGGAGCGAGTTCTCGCGGCGCACGGGCGGAGTCATCGGGCAACCGCTCGCCATGGAAGGCCTGTTCGCCTTCTTTATCGAGTCGGCGTTCCTCGGGCTTCTGCTCTTCGGCGAGAAGCGGCTGTCGAAGGCGGCTCACTTCGGCGCTGCTCTGATGGTCTTCATCGGATCATGGCTCTCGGGCTGGTTCATCATCGTCACCGATGCGTGGATGCAGCATCCGGTGGCCTACACGCAGCTCTCCGACGGTACCTACGCGGTGACCAGCTTCTGGGGCTTCATGCTGAACCCGTGGGCCTGGCTCCAGTACGCGCATAACATGTCGGGAGCGGTGGTCACGGCGGCCTTCGTCATGGCCGCCACCGGAGCCTACTATCTGCTGCACAACCGCCACGTGGAGCAGGCGCGCATCTTCGTGCGCATCGGCATCCTTGCGGGAGTGATCTCGTGCATCGCGCAGATCTTTCCAACAGGCGACCTGCACGGACGGTTCACGGCCCAGCACCAGCCCACGGCCATGGCAGGCATGGAAGGCCTCTTCCACACGCAGCCGGGAGCGCCGATTGTCTTCCTCGGCCAGCCTGACTTCGAGAACAAGCGCATCGACAATCCGCTACGCGCCAATAGCGTGCTGAGCTTCCTGCTCTACGGAACCACCTCCGCCGAGGTCAAGGGGCTGGACCAGTTTCCACAGGACGAGTGGCCGACGGCCCTGCCGCTGCTTTTCTACAGCTACCACATCATGGCGGGGCTGGGCACTTACTTCGCTCTGCTGATGATCGTGTCGGTGGTGTGGCTCATGCGCAAGCGGCTGTACACCTCGCGCTGGCTGCTCTGGTTCATCATGCTGAGCTTCCCGCTGCCCTACATCGCCAACACCGCCGGTTGGATGACCGCCGAACTGGGCCGCCAGCCCTGGGTGGTCTGGAGGCTGATGCGCACGGCTGAAGGCTACTCCATGCACGTTGGCGCGGGCAATAGCCTGTTTACGCTGCTCGGCTTCCTGGGCATGTACGCGGTGCTGTCGATCCTGTGGATCGTCGTCGTTTACACGCTGATTCAGAAGGGTCCGGGCGCAGCGGACGAAACACATACAGCGATCTGAGAGGAGAGACGATGGGAGCCCTTTGGTTCTGGATTGTAGCGGTGATGCTGGCGATGTATGTTGTACTCGACGGCTTCGACATTGGCGTAGGCATCGTCTATCCGCTGGTCGCGCGCGGCGAGCAGGAGAAGCGGCGGGCGATGGCCTCAATCGGTCCCGTATGGGACGGCAACGAGGTCTGGCTGCTCGCGGGAGGCGGAACCCTGTTCTTTGCCTTTCCGCTGCTGTATGCCTCGTCGTTCAGCGG
>WQYS01000193.1 GCA_009781125.1 Acidobacteriaceae bacterium
AGCCGTTGAAATCTGCCGTAAATACGAGGCTCCGCTGCTCTCGCGCGGCGCAGGCACATCGCTTGCGGGACAGACCTGCAACTTCGCCGTGATCCTGGATTTCTCGAAGTACATGAACCAGATGGACCCGGTCGATGCAAGCTCGCGCACCGTTCGCGTGCAGCCGGGCATCGTGCTGGACCGCGTGCGCGAGGCCGCCGAACGGCACTCGCTTACCTTCGCTCCCGATCCTGCAACCCACAGCCGCTGCACCATCGGAGGCATCCTCGGCAACAACGCCTGCGGCGTTCACGCGCTGATGGGCGGCAAGGCGGTCGATAACGTTCACTCTCTCGACCTGCTTCTTTACGATGGAACGCGCCTTACCGTCGGCCCTACTACTGAAGAAGAGTTGGCCGAGCGCATCGCTGCCGGAGGCCGCGTCGGAGCCATCTACGCTGAACTGAAGTGCATTCGCGATACCTATGCCGATCAGGTTCGGGCCAGGTTCCCCAACATCCCGCGCCGCGTCTCTGGATTCAACTTGGACGAGCTTCTGCCCGAAAACTGCTTCAACGTCGCCCGCGCTCTGGTGGGCAGTGAAGGCACCTGTGCGGTGATTCTCTCGGCCACGCTGAACCTGGTCAAGAGTCCGCAGTACCGCACGCTGGTAGGAGTCGGCTTCTCTGATGTCTTCGTTGCCGCAGACAATGTGCCGCTGGTGCTCAGCTACAAACCCATTGGTCTCGAAGGCTTCGACGGCCTGCTGCTGGAGTCGCTTCGCCTCAAGGGCAAGTCGGTCGCGGACATTCCGCTGCTGCCCGAAGGCAACGGCTTCCTGCTGGTCGAGTTCGGAGCCGACAGCCAGCAGGAGGCCGACGACCGCGCCCGCAGCTTCGCAGCCGCGATCGGCGACCGTGCCACGGCGCGCATCTACACGGCGCATGAGGCCGAGCGCGTCTGGGTCATCCGCGAATCCGGCCTCGGCGCCACGGCCTTCGTCCCCGGCTTCAGCAACGGATGGGAAGGCTGGGAGGACGCGGCAGTCGAGCCAGCAAAACTCGGCTCCTACCTGCGCAGTCTCTACGCGCTGATGCAGCAGTTCGGCTATCGCAGCCCCATGTACGGCCACTTCGGACAGGGCTGCGTGCACATGCGCATCAGCTTCGATCTGGAGTCTGAGCAAGGCATCCTGCGCTACCGCGAGTTCGTGGACCGCGCCACCGACATTGCGCTGGCGCACGGCGGGTCTATCTCCGGCGAACACGGCGACGGCCAGGCGCGCGGCGCTCTTCTGGGCAAGATGTTCGGTCCCGATCTGATGGACGCCTTCCGCGCCTTCAAGCGCGCGTGGGACCCGACGAATCGCATGAATCCCAACAAGCTCATCGACGCGCACCAGCCCCACGAAGACCTGCGCCTCGGCGCTGACTACAAGCCCTGGGAGCCGAAGACGCACTTCTCCTTCCCCGAAGACGGCGGCTCGTTGAGTCAGGCCGCGCTGCGCTGCGTCGGCGTTGGCGCCTGCCGCAAGCAGACGGGCGGCACGATGTGTCCCAGCTACCGAGCCACCGGCGAGGAGACCCACTCCACGCGCGGGCGCGCGCACATGCTATGGGAGCTGATGCAGCAGGAGCTGCTCCCCGGCCAGTGGCGCAACGAGCAGGTGCGCGAGGCGCTCGAACTCTGCCTCTCCTGCAAGTCGTGCAAGAGCGAGTGCCCGGTCAGCGTCGATATGACGATCTACAAATCCGAGTTCCTCAGCCATTTCTACGAGGGCCGCGTGCATCCGCTCTCGCACTACGCCTTCGGCTGCATGGACCGCTGGGCACGGATCTCGTCCTTCGCGCCGGGGCTTGTCAACGCTCTCGCCAGCGCGCCCGTTCTCAGCGGCCTTATCAAATCGCTGGCGCATATCCACCCGAACCGCGACTTCCCGAAATTTGCGCACGCCTTCACGCGCAACCGGAGTCTTGGTGATTTCAATGTCCCACGGCTTCGCCGCGATGCAGGCAAGCAAACAGGCCGCGAGGTTTTCCTCTGGGCAGATACCTGGAACAACTACCTGCATCCTGTGGCTCTGGAATCGGCCTTCGATGTTCTGACTGCGGCTGGCTTCAGCGTTGCGGTCACGGACCGCCATCTCTGCTGCGGACGCGCGCTCTACGACTTCGGAATGCTCGACGTGGCAAAGAAGTATCTGCTCCGAGTCTTCGCGGCTCTGGCCGATCAGCTTCGCGATGAGATTCCTATTGTCGTGCTGGAGCCAAGCTGCGCCTCAGTTTTTAAGGACGAATCGCCTAACCTCTTCCCCAACGATCCGCGCGCGCAGCAGCTTGCCAAGCAGACCTATCTGCTGAGCGAGTTTCTGGTCAAATTCGCTCCCGACTATAAGCCGCCGAAGATCGATCAGAAGATCGTCGTTCACGGCCACTGTCATCACAAGTCCGGCCCGGGAATGGCGGACGAGATGAAGCTGATCCGCGCCACCGGAGCCGAGGTCGAGCTGCTCGACTCCGGCTGCTGCGGCATGGCCGGGCCGTTCGGATTTGAGAAGGACAAATACGAGATCTCGCAGGCTATCGGCGAACACGTACTGTTGCCAGCGGTTCGCGCCAACAAGGATGCCATCATCTTAAGCGACGGCTTCAGTTGCCGCGAACAGATCACCCAGAACACTCCGGCGCAGCCGAAGCACCTGGCCGAAATCCTTGCTCAGAAAGGCTCCTCTACCAAGGAATAGTGCATGGCTTCACGGAGCCGCGTCAGATTACCCTGTCGGGCAAGATCACCTTTTAACACTGCAACAACCCATCCGGAAACATATGCTGCCTCCTGCCGGTAAGGCGGGAGGCAGCGCTTTCTGAGGAGCGGAGTAGGATGGTTCATTCCGGTATAATGGAGCGTACAAACATCTATAATGAGTCAATCATTCATATGCGATAGGAGGAGTGAGTGAAACGGCGCGATTTCTGCAAATTGATCGCAACCGCTGCCGCGGCAACTGTTGCCCAGGAACCAGCACAGCTTTCGGCGGAGACCGGTAAACCGGGTCAGAGTTTGACCATGGATAAGAAGACGGTCCTTCAGAACAAGCAGGTATGGGTCCGTCTCGCCTGTGCTCCCGGGTGCCTTTGGGAGTATGGCTCAAGGAAGGGCGGCCCGGCGTACAAGTTCTCTCCACCGGCCATCGAAGTTGACGGACGGTTTCTAACCGCTATGGTTGAGTCTCCTTTCAAGAGTCAGAGCAGCACAAAACTGGCGAATGGGGCGACAGAGTACGTGTTTGAAAGCAGATTTGTTGAGGAGAGGAACCTCACGCTGACGCTGCGCATGCAGCTCAATGACGAGCTTCCGCTGATACGTTTTCGCTACGAGATCAAAAGCGAGCAGCCGATGTGCCTGGGCGGCAGCACGGCCGGCAACAGATTGAATTATCTCAGTGTCTCGCTGCAACACCTCGCGGAGGTGCAGGAGATACAGCTATCGAACTTCTCGGGGATGGTTCACAGCAATATGCTCACAGAGCGCAGCCTCAGTGCGGGCGACTTTCAGGAGAAATCCGCCGTGATGGGGCCAATCCTTGCCGCCAGCGATGGGCGTCATAGCTTTGTTCTCGCCTACGAACATGGGTCGCAAGCACCGGATGCATTCCTGCACTACGAACTCAGTCCAGATCGCGAGGTTCGACTGGCCGCCGTGAAAGGGAATTACTGTTCGGGCGATCCTGTCAGCGCCTCCCATCCCTACCGGACTCTGTGGCTGGAAACGGGCGCGGTGGAAGGCGGCATGGATCAGTTGGCGTCTTCGTTCCGCACCTTCGTGCTCAAGTACATGGCTGCAACCAACGCCAGCCGCGAGCCTCTGATTTTTTACAATACGTGGAACTTTCAGGAGCGGAATCAGCGGTGGAACGGCAAGTCAGCCGAGGAGTCCATGAACGAAGGCCGGATGCTGAAGGAGATCGACGTTGCTCATAAGCTGGGCGTGGATGTCTTTGTCATCGATGCCGGCTGGTATGAAAAGACGGGGGATTGGCAACCCGATCCGGCAAGATTCCCCAACGGGCTCAAGCCCATCGGCGATCAGTTGAAGGCCAATGGCATGAGATGGGGTTTGTGGTTCTGCCCCAGATTTGCAGCCAGCTCCAGCCGCGTGGCGCAAGAGCATCCCGAATGGCGCATGAGCTGGAACGGAGCCGCGATTCCGGCTATCGAGGGATTTGGCGCGGATAAGAAGACTGACATCATGTGCCCTGTCAGCGGCTATGCGGAGGCTTTCGCAGATGAACTGATTCGCGTGGCGCAAGAAACTGGCGCGACCTATTTCAAGTGGGACATGACCGACCAGTATGGCTGCAACAGCCCGGATCATCATCATGGCAGTGCAGCTTGTACGCCGGAAGAACGCGCCCAATCCTACGGGTTCCTGCTTCCTCTGTACCTGAGCCGGATTGTGGATAGGATTTCCGCGAAGGTTCCCGGCGCCATTGTAGACTTCGACGTGACCGAGCGCGGCCGCTCCGTGGGACTTGGGTTTCTCGTCTCGGGCAGGTTCTCACTCATGAATAACGGACCGTATTACGGGGACTACGATATTCCAAAGGATATTCAGCCTCGTTATGACAACCTGTTCGCCTACCAGGGCCAGGCTCGCACGTGGATTACGCGCACGCCTCTCACCTATGACCGGTGGATACCCTCCAACCTGTTTCTTACCCATTATTTTCCGGATGATCCGCAACAGTGGCAGGAGGTGAATGTCGCTTCGCTGATGCTCGGCCAGAATGGCATCTGGGGAGACCTGCCCGCTATCTCGGAGAAGGGTGTTGCGTACATCGGCGGAGTCCTGGAGAAGTATAAGCAGGTGCGCGACGACATTACGGCGAGCGATCCCGTGGTAACAGGCATCGTCTCCGGGAGTCCTGAGATTCACGAAAAGATATCTGCCCCGACAGGTCGCGGCGTTATTGTTCTGTTCGCAACCGAGCCGGGTACCTACACCTACGTCACGCGAAATAAGGTTGCGGACAAATTCTGGGCCGGAGAGAACATGACGGTTGCCAGGAGCGTCGATGGCAGAGCCATTCTTACAGCGACCTTGAAAACGCCGGGCGCTGGAATCGTGATCTTTGGAGCGCAATGAATGAGCTGAATGGGTTCTCTAAGAGCTTATCCGCGAGTTGAGAGAGTTGCGGTACTTTACCGAAAACGATTTGTAAGAATACGAGGGTCAAATTTTCGTCATGTCTACAGTCATCCAGAAGCTGCATCCTATCCTGCTTGTATCCGTATTTCTGATTCCGGTGTTTTTACCTGCAACCGCGAAGGGACAGACGGCAAGCTCTGGCCAGCAGAATACGAAGGCTGGCAATGCCTCTCTGCCGTACAAAGATGCGGCCTTGCCGATAGAGGACCGCGTTCGCGACCTGCTGCCGCGCATGACCATGGAGGAGAAGATCGATCAGATTGCGACATGGTGGGAGAA
>WQYS01000194.1 GCA_009781125.1 Acidobacteriaceae bacterium
ATGGCACATAGGGGTATGCCTAAAAAGCATGTTCGCGTCTCAGACACAATCGGAACATCTTCGCAGAGTCGAACAGGTAAACATAGGACGCGATCTCCGATCTTTGACAATTGAATAGCCCGGACCATTGCATACGAAGCAATGGCCCTGCCGGAAAGCGTGAATATCTTTCCTGCGATGGCCCTGGTTCCGAACCTGATTGCAGCCAAACAACTTGCATGGCCGTCTAAAATAGAAGCATGGCAAACTGCCTGAGACGTATCTGCACGATTTTTCTTGTACTGCTTTCTGCCTGTCCTGTGCTTCGGGCACAGGCTACGGGCCGCTTTGACCTTGCCGGCCCCAAACTTCAGGTTCGCGTCACCCGGTCGGGCAAGACGCTGCCCATCGCCTCGGTTCCGAACCTTCAGCCGGGCGACAAAGTATGGCTTCACCCCGTGTTGCCTCCCACGCAGTCGGTGCATTACCTGCTGGTGGCCGCCTTTCTGCGCGGGACTACGAATCCGCCTCCAAATGATTGGTTCTTCAAGATCGAGACCTGGAACAAGAAGGTCCGCGAGGACGGCGCGACCATTACGGTTCCCGCCGAGGCACAGCAGGCGGTTCTCTTTCTGGCTCCGGAGACGGGCGGCGATTTTTCCACGCTGCGCTCTGCGGTAAGGGGACGTCCGGGAATCTTCGTCCGCGCCTCTCAGGATCTCTCCGAGGCCGGGTTCGAGCAGGCTCGCATCGAAAAGTATCTTTCCTCGATCCAGGATGCTCCTCCCGGCGACTCGAAGGCGCTGCAACAGCACTCCGATCTGCTGGCGCGCACGCTCAACCTCAAGCCCGATGGCGACTGCTTCACCCGTCCCGTGGACCAGCAGTACAACTGCCTTACGCAAAGCGGCAGCCAGACCCTGCTCGACGATGGCCACGGCAAGAGCCTGGTCACCACCCTCACGACCGGCAGCTCCTCCGACCTTATCAGCGCGGCCTCCAATACGGCCCTGGCTGGCGGAGGCATGTACAGCTCCTATGTCGGAACCGTCGTCGATCTGGTCCGCCTTCTGGGAGGACTGCATACGGCGCAGTATCTGTACATTCCGGCCATCGCCTTCCCGGAGCAGGACGAGCTGAACCTGCGGCTCAATATGGCTCCCTCGTTTCATAATCCCAAGTCGGTCATTGTGATCGGCCTGCCCGCGATTCAGAAGTCGGTTCCGCCGCCGCTCCGCCCTGCCGACCCTGACCACGTAACCTGCCTTCTGAAACCCCGGGTCGTGCTCCCCGTCGAGGGCGCTCCTCTGGTCTTTTCGACCGGGTTTGCACACGATCTTGTCCTGCATATCAACGGAGGCGCTCCTCGCCCCGATATTCCTCTCGTCGCCGATGCGTATCACGGCGGCCTGGTGCTGACTCCGCAATCCGCGCGCAAGACGCTGGCAGATGCGGACTCACAGAAGGACTCAGCCCAAGATAGCAATCCGCAGTCCACGCGCAAGACGCTGGCAGATGCGTCCAGCGCGAAACCTGACCCGGCCAGCACCAAGCCGGATCCGGCCAGCACGGCTCCAGTAGACGGCCCGGTGACAGGCACCATTAAGGGCTACTGGGGATTCGATTCCTATACGGGACCCACGATGTCTCTGCAGGAAATTCCCGGCAAAGACTGGACGCTCGCGTCCAACGATCTCCTCATTGCCGGACGCGAAAACCATCTTTCGCTTACGTCAACAGGAACGGCCTGCATTAAGTCGATCTCGCTGGAGACCGCTTCCGGATTCAAGCAGGACACAAACTGGAAGCGCTCCGACAAGCCCAACACCGTTGATATCACCGTTGCGCTGCGATCGAACGATCCTGAGGCGCTGCACCTTGACGTCGAACAGTACGGTAACGAAAAGACCGTCGCCGTCGCTACCAAGACCTACTCGGAACCGGCCAAACTGACATCGCTGAGCCTTCATGAGGGCGACAACTTCGTTGTGCTCACAGGCTCGCGCCTGAGCCAGGTGGAGCATCTTGGCATCGGCGATTTCATCTTCACGCCTGCGGCGGCTCCCGCGGACACCGCGGACGATCAGCAGAATCTCACACTTTTACATGAGGCTGGCGTCCTCGCGTTGAAGGAGGGAGAAAAGCTGTTTGCTCACGTCTCGCTCAAGGATGGCCGCATGCTAATTCTGCCGGTTGCCGTCGAGCCGGCCCGGCCTTCGGTCAAGCTGCTCAGCAAGAACATCGGCAACAGCAGCGACACGGCAAATCCGGCAGCATCCAGCATCCGGCTGGCCAATGCCGACGATCTTCCGGTCGATCAGCAGCTCACCTTCTCGCTGCGCTCAGCGGCTCCCTTCCCGCGCACTGGACAGATCGAGATCGCCAACGCCGACGCCTCTCTTCACACCATGCTGACCGTTGCCAACGGAACCCTGGTGCTGCAGAACGCGCATACCCTGCTGTGTACGCTCGACCCGCTGAAGACCTTCGGCACCTCCGCCTTCGGGCCGCTGCGCCTGCGCGCGATCGCTCCGGACGGCACCACCGGCGACTGGCTGCCGCTGGCCACTCTGGTGCGCCTGCCCCTGCTCAAGAGCATCCAGTGCCCCGAGGACAGCTCGCTGCTCTGTACGCTGACCGGAACCAATCTGTATCTGGTCGAGTCGGTCGATGTGGACCCGGCCTTCCCCAATCCGATCCAGGTTCCCGAGGGCTACGTCAGCACCACCATTGCCCTGCCCCGTCCCGGCAAAGCGGGCGGCTACTTCCTGAAGCTCCGCGACGACCCTGCCGCATCCAATGCGATCACGCTCCAGGTCCCCATACCGCCCCCTCCTGCCGCAGCGCAAGGTTCGACTGCGCCAGCAAAAGCACCAGACGCAACGACGCCCGACGCAAAGCCGCCTGATGCCGGATCAACTGCTGTGAAGGCCCCGGATACGGCATCGCCGGACACGAAAAAATCAACCGAGTAAGCGTAGCACGGAACCTGCTTTCCTCCGCTCTGCCACAGATGACCGGGTGCCCCATCCTTCGCGTTTTTTGCGAAGGGTGGGAATGTATACAGCTCAACTCACCCTTGTTTCGGATGAAAATTATGGTTGATTGAGCATCATGCATTCCCACCCTTCGTCCGCCCGGACGTCATGGACTTCCTCAAGCCAGCTTTGCGGACGTAGGATGGGGCACCCGGACGTTTGTACCACTCCGGGCAAAAAGCAGGTTCCGGAGGTCACCGCGGCGACCTCCGGAATGACAAGGGAAAGTAGTTAGCGTGAACACGTCTTAGCTTTCGTCCTCCGCGAACTCGCCAGGAATCACTTCCTGCGGCTCCGGACGGGCGGGCGTGGCGGTCTGCTCGCCGTTAGGCTTGCCGAGGGCCTTCATCACGCGGCTGGTATGCTGGCCTCTTCGCATGGCCATGCGTCCGGTGCGGGAGACCTCCAGAATCTCGAAGCCCGACTCACGCAGCACCTGAAAGAGTCCTTCGATCTTGCTGGCGGCTCCGGTCATCTCCAGCATGATGGACTCCGGGGCAAGATCGACCACGCGCGCGCGAAAGACGTTGGCCAGCTCAAAGATCTGCGAGCGCGAGTGGGTTCCGTGCGGCTCGTTGGGGCCAGCCGCAACCTTGATGAGGCACAGCTCGCGGATCACCGCGTCGGCGCGGCCCAGCGAGTCTACGTCGAGCGTGATCTCCAGCTTATACAGCGAGGCGCGGATGCGGTCGGCGGCGTGTTCCGGCGCGTCGCAGACGATGGTCATGCGCGAGACGCCTTCGCGCTCGCTCTCGCCCACCGTGAGCGAGACGATGTTGACGTTGAGACGGCGAAACAGCGAGGCAACCCGCGTAAGAACTCCGGGCTTGTCATCGACGAGAGCTACAAAGGTATGAAGCATGGCGACCTCAGTAATTATTCATTGCCAGACAACAGGGTCTTCAATCAGTTCCGGCCAGCGGGTTCCTGCGCGGGCGGTGGAGCATCTCATGGAGCGCTTTACCCGGCGTAATCATCGGGTAAACGCCGTCTTCCTTCTCCACGGAAAAGTCCATCAGGAACGTAGTTGAGCCGGTGCGCGCTTTTGTAACTGTTTTAGTTACATCTTTGCGTACGATCACATGCGCGCCCGCAATGCCGTGGGCATCGGCCAGTTTAACAAAGTCAGGCGACAGGATCGGCGAACAGGCATAATTCTTCTCATAGATGACGTCCTGCCACTGCCGGACCATACCCAGATAGCCGTTATTGATGATGGCGATGTTAATATGTAACTGTTCCTGAACAATTGTGGAGAGCTCGCAGGCCGTCATCTGGAAGCCGCCGTCGCCGACGATGCACCAGACATCCTTGTCAGGACAAGCCATCTTCGCTCCGATCGATGCAGGCAGGGCAAAGCCCATCGTTCCCATGCCGCCCGACGTAATCAACGTGCGCGGCGCGGTGTGGTGGAAGTACTGCGCCTCCCACATCTGGTGCTGGCCCACGTCGGTGACGACGATGGTCTGATCCGCACGTCCTGCGGCAACGGCCTCGCGCCATATGTCGTGAATGACGTGCGCGGCATAAAGGTGGCCGTCGTCGGGAAGGTTGATGATGTCATGGACCGCCGCTGAGCCTTTCATGGCTGCGATCTCGCCGATCCAGGCGAGGACATCCGTCCGGTCCCAATCCTTCTTGAACTGCGCCGAGCCGCTGGCCGGAATCCGCGCCAGAAGCGCCTGGAGCATCTCCTTGAGATCACCGGCCAGAGCTATATCGACCTTGATAATCTTATTGATCTCCGATGGATCAATCTCGATATGAATCTTCTTGGCGTGCCGCGCGTAGTGGTCCAGATTGCCGGTAACGCGGTCGTCAAAGCGCATCCCGAAGGCAAGCAGAAGGTCTGCCTGCTGGATCGCATGGTTCACCCACGGCTCGCCGTGCATGCCCATCATTCCCAACGACAGGGCGTGCGAAGAGGGAAAAGCATCCAGGCCCAGCAGCGTGCTGGCGACAGGAATCTGCAACCGCTCGGCAAATTCGATCACCTCGCGCTGGGCCGCCGACAGCGTGATGCCGTGTCCGGCAAAGATGACCGGCTTCTTCGCCGTCCGAATCAGCTCAACCGCCTGCGCGATGGCGTCCGGAACCGTTCTACGCATCGGATGCGGACGGCTTGGCCTGGGCTTGGCTGCGTCGAAGTCGAAGACCGCCAGGCCCTGCTGCGCGTCCTTGGTGATATCGACCAGCACCGGGCCGGGCCGTCCGGACTGCGCGATCTGGAAGGCCTCGCGAATCATGGGAGCGACATGCTCAGGGCGCGTGGCGATGAAGTTGTGCTTGGTGATCGGCAGGGTAATGCCGGTGATGTCCACCTCCTGAAAGGCGTCGGTGCCAAGCAGTTTGGACATGACCTGGCCGGTGATGCAGACGATGGGA
>WQYS01000195.1 GCA_009781125.1 Acidobacteriaceae bacterium
AGTTACCCCAGGCGCAAGCTTTCAGGAAGATCTCGGAGCCGACTCTCTCGACGTGGTCGAGCTGGTTATGCAGTTCGAAGAGGCGTTCGACATTCAGATTCCCGACGAGGACGCAGAGAAGATCAAGACCGTGAAGGACGCCGTCGATTACATCGAGAAGAACCAGAAGGCGGCCAAGTAAATCAATGAATCAGCGTCGTGTCGTAGTAACCGGCCTCGGACTGATCTGTGGCGTGGGCCATACAGCGTCCGAGGTCTGGGCGGGTTTGCTTGCTGGCAAAAGCGGAATGGGTGAGATCACGCTGTTCGATCTCACCGGGCACTCGGTCCGCTTCGCCGCCGAGGTCAAGGACTTCGATCCGCTCAAGTTCGTGGATAAGAAGGAGTCCCGCAAGATGGGACGCTTCATCCACTTCGCCCTGGCTGCGGCTGAAGAGGCCATGCAGCACTCTGGGCTGAAGATCACGCCCGAGAACGCCGACAACATCGGCGTCCATATCGGCTCTGGCATCGGCGGCTTCGACGTCATCGAGCGCGAACACACGGCGCTGATGAACGGCGGCCCGCGTAAGATTTCGCCGTTCTTTATTCCTGCCGCTATCGTCAACCTTGCGGCGGGCCATGTCTCCATGCGCTATGGAGCCAAGGGGCCAAACCAGGCCGCGGCGACCGCCTGCACCTCCAGCGCGCACAGCATCGGCGACTCGTTTCGCATCATCCAGCGTGGCGACGCCGACGCCATGATCGCCGGCGGAGCTGAAGCCGCCATTACTCCCATGGGAGTCGGCGGATTCGCCTCCATGAAGGCTCTTTCCACGCGCAACGACGACCCTACTCACGCCAGCCGTCCCTGGGACAAGAACCGTGACGGCTTCGTCATCGGCGAGGGGGCGGGAATCCTCATTCTCGAAGAGCTTGAGTTTGCCAAGGCGCGCGGCGCGAAGATTCTGGCCGAGATCATCGGCTACGGTATGAGCTCAGATGCATACCACATGACCGGAATGGCTCCGGAGGGCGAAGGCTGCGCGCGCGCCATGAAGGCTGCTCTGCGCGTGGCCGGAATCTCTCCCTGCCAGATCGGCTATGTGAATGCGCACGGAACCTCGACGCCCGTTGGCGATGTGCTGGAATCGAAGGCCATGGAGACGGTCTTTGGCGAGCACGCGCTGAGTCATAAGCTGCTGGTCAGTTCGACGAAGTCGATGACGGGCCATCTGCTGGGCGGCGCCGGAGGCATGGAGGCGGGCATCACCATCATGGCCATGCTGAACCAGATGGCTCCGCCGACGATGAACATCGAAGAGCTTGATCCTGAGTGCCGCCTGAACTACGTGCCCAACAAGCCGCAGCAGGCAAAGATCGACTACGCGCTCTCGAACTCCTTCGGCTTCGGCGGAACCAACGGCTCGCTGGTCTTCAAGCGCTGGACAGAATAAGTTTTATCTTCCAAGTTCAGTCACAGGTAACGCTCTCAAGCCGTGTGAAAGAGGAAAGCTGTTTGGGGTTCGAGCGATGACCGCGCCGGTCATCACTCGTGACTTACCAACTGCATTCCTCACAAAATCGAGATTTGCCGCATCGCCAGCATCCGGCAGTTCGGTCCATTTGGCCTCGTAGAGCTCCAGGCGGCCACCGGCGTCTACGACAAAATCCACTTCGCGCATACGGTCGCGCCAGAAGTACAGGCTGTTCATGCGGCCAGCGAGGCGTTCACGGTCCCGCAGTTGCGCAAAGACGAATGTCTCCCATATAGCGCCCACCGCCGGAGATCTTCGCAGCTCATCGACCGAGCGGATGTTCAGCAAGGCGCAGAGCAGGCCAGAATCAGCAAAGTAGAGCTTCGGGCTCTTGACGATTGATTTGGTGCGGTTCGAAAACCACGGCTCCAGCAGAACGACTTGGCCGGAGGCCTCCAGCATGGAGAGCCAGTGTCCCGCCGTCGAAGGCGCGATGCCCACATCGCGGGCCAGGTCCGCCTTGTTGAGCAGGTTTGCCGAGCGCAGCGCGCAGGCGCGCACGAACCGCTCGAAGTCGCGCAGACTGCCCACATTGGTCAGCAGGCGCACATCCCGCTCAAGATAGGTTGCCAGATACGAGTTGTAGAACGGAGCCAGATCGATATCCGGATTGGCATACAACTCCGGAAAACCGCCGCGCACGATGGCCGTTTCAACTTTGGTCCTGGGCAGAGCTGCCCGTATCTCGGAGAGAGAAAGAGTCTCCAATTCTACGATATCGGCCCGGCCCGCCAGCGACTCGGAGACGTTCTTCATGAGAGCAAACTTCTGCGAGCCGGTCAGCAGAAACTGTCCATTGCGGGCACGGCTGGCATCGACCTCGGCCTTGAGATGCCGGAACAGTCCGGGCGCGTATTGCACCTCATCGATGATGACCGGAGGCGGATGGCGTTGCAAAAAGGCGCGTGGTTCCTTCTCCGCTTGCTCGGCTTCGGTGGGAAGGTCGAGCGATACAAAGGAATGCTTCGGAAACAGGCGCAAAAGGGTCGAGGTCTTGCCGGTTTGTCTGGCACCGGTAACCACGATGACAGGCCGTGTTCTTGCCGAGCGCAGGAACCGGGGTTCGATGGAGCGCGGAATCCACATGTGCAAATTATACGATCCAATCGAATATATTGCACGATCAACGCGAATATATTTACAGAAAACCGTATGATGCCTTATGTTTTATTTGATCGTGCAAATTATTCGATTCAATCGAACAATTTGCACGATGATAAGATGCCTATTCAACAGGCTGATTCCGCCGCGGCCTCCGGTTTTGCTGCAACACCTTCTTGCGCAGGCGCAGCGACTTCGGCGTCACCTCGACCAGCTCGTCATCGGCGATGAACTCAATCGACTGTTCCAGCGTGAGCAGCTTGTACGGAACCAGCCGCAGAGCCTCATCGGCGGTGCTGGCGCGCATGTTGGTCAGCTTCTTCTCACGGACGGCGTTGACATCGATATCCTTGTCGCGCGAGTGCTCGCCAATAACCATGCCCTCGTACACCTCGGTGCCTTCGCCGACGAACAGAATGCCGCGATCCTGCAAGCCATTCAGAGCGTAGGTCGTCGTGGTTCCGGCGCGGTCAGCGACGATGGCGCCCGTGGGCCGCTGCGGAATCTCGCCCTGGTAGGGGACATAGCCCGCGGCAATCGAGTTCATGACGATAGTTCCGCGCGTTTCGGTCAGCAGCTCGGAGCGCAGTCCGATCAGCCCGCGCGAGGGAATCGTGAACTCCATGCGCACGCGCCCTGAGCCGTGGTTGGTCATCTTGGTCATCTCGCCCTTGCGCGGGCCGAGCTTCTCGATGACCGTGCCCATGAACCCTTCGGGCACGTCCACGGTGAGGCATTCGTTCGGCTCCATCAACTGCCCGTCGATGTGGCGGGTGACGATCTCCGGACGCGAGACCATCAGCTCGAAGCCCTCGCGCCGCATCATCTCGATGAGTACGGAGAGTTGCAGTTCGCCGCGTCCCAGAACCTTGAAGGTGTCGGCAGCGCCGGTCTCCTCGACGCGGATCGAGACGTTGGTAAGTAGCTCCTTTTCGAGGCGCTCCTTCAGATTGCGACTGGTGACCCAGCGGCCTTCACGTCCGGCAAACGGGCTGTCGTTGACGGAGAACTGTATCGCTATGGTCGGCTCATCGATGTGGATGAGCGGCAGTGGTGCTGGATTCTCGATGTTGGTGATGGATTCGCCGATGGTGATTCCTGCGACTCCTGCGATGGCAACGATATCGCCCAGCGTGGTCTCGGTGATGTCCTGGCGCTTGAGGCCGTCGAAGCTGAACAGCTTGGTGATCTTCACGTTCTGGAGCGTGCCGTCGGTTCTGGATACGGCGACCTCTTGGCCGGTCTTGAGGGTTCCGTTGAAGACGCGCGCGATGGCGAGGCGGCCGAGATAGTCCGAATAGTCGAGATTGGTCACCAGAATCTGCAACGGGCCGTCGGCATCGCCCGTGGCCGGGGGGATGGTCTTCACGATCAGATCGAAGAGCGGCTGCAGATCGGTCCCCGGCGTGGCCAGGTCCATGGTTGCGGTTCCGGCCTTGCCATTGGTGTATATGATGGGGAAGTCGAGCACGCTCTCGTCGGCGTCAAGATCGATGAACAGGTCGTAGACCTCGTTGACGACCTCCTGCGGACGCGCATCGGAGCGGTCGATCTTGTTGATGACCAGGATCGGCGTCAGCCTGGCTTCGAGCGCCTTGGAGAGAACATAGCGCGTCTGTGGCAGCGGGCCTTCGGAGGCGTCTACAAGCAGAACCACACCATCGACCATCTTGAGGGCGCGCTCCACCTCGCCGCCGAAGTCGGCGTGGCCGGGCGTGTCCACGATGTTGATCTTGGTGTCCAGGTAGTGGATGGCCGTGTTCTTGGCCAGAATGGTGATGCCGCGCTCGCGTTCGAGGTCGTTGGAGTCCATGACGCGCTCGGCGACAGCCTCGTTGGCGCGGAAGGTTCCCGACTGGCGGAGCATGGCATCGACCAGCGTGGTCTTGCCGTGGTCGACGTGGGCGATGATGGCGATATTACGAATCGTCTGCTGAATCTGCGGGCTACTCACTGAATTTGAAGAACCTATCTGCACGTCTGGGATGGGAAAAACGAGAAAATACGCGCACTTCCAGTTTATCGTAGAGGGCAGTCCGGAGCAGAACTGGTAATCCTTTCGCTGTGCCTCGAACGCGAAACTCCGTCGGCGCTATTGTACAAGTGTGTGCAAATTTACCTGATTTGCATAATTTTGCTATCACGCCACCTGTAAATCGAGTAAGCTGATGCGCATGAAACATTTGAAGAGCGGCCTGTTTGCGGTGCTCCTGTGTTCTGCATCCGTTCTGGCTGCGCAAGAGCTGCTGGTGGTCGCTCCGGGGATACAACTTCCCGCAAGCGGAGCCGTCTTTGCTCTGGATACTGTTGAAAATAAGCCCATTCTGCTTCCGATCCCATCTTCCCTGATAACCTATAACCCGCATAAAGGAAGCAATGCGCTGCGGCGCATATTCTATATTGGTCCGCGCACAAGCATTGATCTGGCGGGAGCGCACGCCAAGGTAGCAGCGAACGGTCCGGAGCCGGCCTTCTATGTAAGACTGTACGGCAAGAATCCGGAGTCTCTGCGGAGCCTCGTCAAGCTGGTCAGGCTTCATCCCGGAAGCAATTGTCGCGTCGTCTCGCAGTTGTACGGAAGCGTCTTCAGCGACAAGAAAAGGCGCGTCTATGACGATGTCCCCGTCGCCAGGATTCGCGTGGCGGACCCAACATGGATAAAGCTGGCTCCGCAGGGGCCGCTTGAGCCGGGAGAGTACAGTATCGTCTTCATGCCGCAGAATCCGGCTCAGGTATCTCATGCGGTTTACGACTTCCGCATCGACACAGCGCCG
>WQYS01000196.1 GCA_009781125.1 Acidobacteriaceae bacterium
TTCTCGCGGGCGAGGTTGTCTGCGGCAATTCAGTCCGGGTGCCCCATCCTTCGTCCGCCGATGAGTTTGCGGGTATCCGGCATTGTCAGTGCGGACGAAGGGTGGGAGAGTATACGGCTCAACTCGCCACTGTTCCCGATGGAAACATTGCTCATCGAGCATCCTGCTTTCCCACCCTTCGTCCGAAGAAGATGCATCGAGTACCCCAGACCGCGTTCGGCGGACGAAGGATGGGGCACCCGAGCAGCCTATGCAAGCATCTGTTAGGCAGGATGAAGATCGCCGGCAGCGCCACTGAGCCTCTCTGGTACAAGGACGCGGTTATCTATGAGCTTCACGTCCGCTCCTTTCAGGACTCCAACGCCGACGGCATCGGCGACTTCCCCGGACTGATCTCGCGGCTCGATTATCTTCAGGAGCTCGGCGTCACCTGCCTGTGGCTGCTGCCGTTCTTTCCATCGCCCTTGCGCGATGATGGCTACGATATCTCCAACTACACCGGCGTCCATCCCAGCTACGGGACCCTGGATGATTTCAAGCAGTTTCTGGCCGCCGCGCATGAACGCGGGCTGCAGGTGCTGATCGAGCTGGTGGTCAACCACACCTCGGACCAGCACCCGTGGTTCAAGGCCGCGCGCGCGGCCTCGCCGGGCACACACGAACGCGACTTCTATGTCTGGTCGAACACCGATCAGCTTTATAAAGGCGCGCCCATCATCTTCTCCGACACGGAAAAATCCAACTGGACCTGGGACGAGACCGCCGGAGCCTACTATTGGCATCGCTTCTTCTCGCACCAGCCCGATCTCAACTTCGATCATCCGCCGGTGCTCGAGGAGGTTCTCAAGGCGATGCGCTTCTGGCTCGACCTGGGCGTGGACGGCTTTCGCCTGGACGCCATTCCCTACCTGGTCGAGCGTGACGGCACCAGCTGCGACAACCTTCCGGAGACGCACGCCATTATCAAGCGCATCCGCGCCGCCGTCGACGAGGCCTACACCAACCGCTTCCTTCTGGCCGAGGCCAACTCGTGGCCCGCCGACGTGCGTCCTTACTTCGGCGACGGCGACGAGTGCCACATGGCCTTCCACTTTCCCCTGATGCCGCGCATCTACATGGCGCTGCGCCAGGAAGATCGAATGCCCATCACGGAGATCATGGCGCAGACGCCGGTCATTCCCGATAACTGCCAGTGGGGACTGTTCCTGCGCAACCACGACGAGCTGACGCTGGAACGGGTCAGCAGCGACGAGCGTGACTATATGTACTTCGCCTACTCCTCGGACCCACGCATGAGAATCAACGTGGGTATCCGCCGCCGCCTGGCTCCACTGGTCGATAACAACCGCCGCCGCATCGAGCTGCTGAACTCGCTGCTGCTCAGCTTTCCCGGGACTCCGATCCTCTACTATGGCGACGAGATCGGCATGGGCGACAACATCTACCTCGGCGACCGCAACGGAGTGCGCACGCCCATGCAGTGGAATCCGGACCGCAACGCAGGTTTCTCCAGCGCTGTGCCGAGCAAACTTTTTCTTCCCGTCATCATGGACCCGGTCTTCGGATACCAAGCCATCAACGTAGAGACGCAGTTGGCCGACCCCTCGTCGCTGCTGCACTGGACGCGCAACATGATCGCGCTGAGGAAGCTCTTCCACGTCTTTGGCCGCGGTACTCTGGAGTTTCTCAGCCCGGAGAACCGCAAGATTCTTGCCTACCTCCGCCACTACAACCCGCGCTCCCGCTCGCGCGAGCACACCGAAGGAGCCTCGACGCACGACGTCACCTCGCCCGGAACCGAGACCGTGCTGTGCGTGGCGAATCTCTCGCGCTTTGCCCAGCCGGTCTCGCTCGACCTCGGGGAGTTCGCCGGATTGACCCCGGTCGAAATGCTCGGCTATGTTCCATTTCCGAAGATCACGGCGGCTCCCTATCCGCTGACGCTCGCGCCTTATTCCTTTCTATGGCTTGAGTTGCAGGCTCTGGCAACAACCCTATAGAGCTGGCAGGCATCCCTATGGAAGGCTTTCTGTAAGACAGGAGTTTCGTAATAACCAAAATGCCCGGGTGCCCCATCCTTCGTCCGCCAGGCAGTCTGCGGGTGACCCATGTCTTGTTGACGGACGAAGGGTGGGAAAGCCTGATGCTCAATCAGGCATCTTTCCAACCGAAACAGTGGCAGGTTGAACCGTATACCTTCCCACCCTTCGTCCGCCAGAGACACATGGGAAACCCACAGTGCACTGTGGCGGACGAAGGATGGGGCACCCGGACTGTTGTGGCAGGTACGGAAGGGTAACGCTCGATGGCCTCTTCGCTCACTGCCGTAACCCCGACTGAGATCGGCGCGGAGTCATCCGATGCGTTACTCGTCCATCTGGCTCCGCTGGCACCGGAGGAGCTGGAGCCTGCGCTTTCGCATCTGGTGCTCGCCTTCCCTGCGCAGGAGGTCTTCGTCTCGCTGCCAGCAGCTCCGAACTTCGCCGGCGAGAGCAGCTTCCACACGCTCAAGCTGCTGACCTATACGCCGCATGGTTCGTCGGAGATGTCTCCTCTGCCGACAGCCGCGGACCTGCTCAGCCTCTGGAAGCTGGTCGAGGAGAACCACGCCACCGCCTGCATTCATCTTGGCCCCAGGTTCGACACGCTCCAGCCTGCAGCCATCTATGCGCTAGCCGCCACAGCCTTCAGCGCCGATCTCGCCGTCGCCCGCTACCGCCTCGGTCCGCACGAAGGACTCTTCAACTCGGCCATCCTCTATCCGGTTACGCGAGCGCTCTTCGGATCATGCGTCCGCTTTCCGCTGGCCCTGGACCTGGGTTTTTCAGCGCGCATGGTGGAGCGTCTGGCCGCTGCCGCCTCGCGCTACCCGGCGCTGCGTCAAAACGAAACCCTTCTCTGGCCCGCCGCCGAAGCGGCCATGGCTGGTTATAGCTGCGCCGAAGTCGAGATTCCCGTGCGCAGCTTTCCCGAGCCTCCTGCCGCTGACCTCAACACCATACTTACGCAGATTGCAGGCGCGCTCTTCGCCGACATCGAAGCCAAGGCCACATTCTGGCAGCGGCTGCGTTCCACGACGCCTGTCCAGACCACAACGCACGAGGCTGCTTCCGACAATCTACCTGACGTCGCGCCCATGCTGGACTCGTTTCATCTGGCCTACAACAACCTGCACGATCTATGGGCAATAGTCCTGCCGCCGCAGTCGCTCGTGGACCTCAAGCGTCTCACGGCTCTATCGGCAGACAACTTCCGCATGCCCGACTCGCTGTGGGCACGCATCATCTACGACTTCGCACTGGCTTACCGGCTCCGCTCCATTCATCGCGGACACCTGCTGGGAGCGCTTACGCCGCTTTATCTGGCGTGGGTTGCCTCGCACCTGAAGCTGATCCGCGACGGCACCGCCGCCGAGCAGCACATCGAGCAACTGGCGCAGGTCTTCGAGGCCGACAAGCCTTACCTGGTCTCGCGCTGGCGCTGGCCGGACCGTTTCAATCCATAAGGCCGCATCTAAACACCCAGAGTATCGGGACTATCAGGACTACAGGAGGCCCACCATGCTGGACCAGATCGAACTCGCACTGAGCGAATCCGAACACCGCGCGCTGGTCACGCTGGTGGCCCTGCTGCCCGGCATCGTGGCGCTGCTGGTGGCGGTCGTGGTGGTCACGCTGCTGGGAGCAGGGCTGGCTACGCTGATGCGCCGCCTGCTCACGCGGCTGCGCTTCGACGAGCGGCTGTCGCATACGACGGTCGTTCCCTTAAGCGACTGGTCACCCTCGCACAGTCCCACGCTGCTGGTCACACGCGGCGTCTTTCTGACCTGCGCCATCCTCGGCTTCATCATCGGCATTCTGGCCTTCGACTCGGCGGGCAACCTGCACATGGCTGACCTGCTGCTGCCTTACATTACCCACCTGGTTGGAGCCGCCATTCTGCTTGTGCTCGGCATCCTGATTGCGCGTTTTCTGGCCCGCTCGGTGCTGATCGGGGCCGTTAATCTGAATCTGCAATACGCGCGCCTGCTCTCGCTGGGCGTCAAATGGATGGTTCTGGTCATCACGGCTGCGATGGTGCTCGATCACCTGCAGATCGGAGGCTCCATCGTTGCTTTAGCCTTCGGGATTCTCTTCGGCGGCATCGTGCTTACGATGGCGCTGGCTGTCGGGCTGGGCTCGCGCGAGATGGTCACCCGCTCGCTCGAAAAGAACGTGGAGCATCCATTTGACGCACCGGAAACCAGCTTCCGCCCGCAGCGCCGCGAGACTCTGCGGCATTTCTGACTACTCAACGTGCCTACTCGACGTGATAGTTCGGAGCCTCGCGCGTGATGATCACGTCATGCACGTGGCTCTCGCGCAGACCCGCGCCCGAGATGCGTATGAAACGCGCCTTCTCCTGAAGCTCCTGAATAGACCCGCAGCCAAGGTAGCCCATGCCAGAGCGCAGGCCTCCGACCAGTTGGTAGACCATGGCTTCGAGCGCTCCGCGATGCGGCACTCTGCCTTCGATGCCTTCAGGCACGAACTTCGCCAGCCGGTTCGACGTGCCATTTTCGCGTAGCGAAATCCGCTCCGGCGAAGCGTCCATCTCTTCCTTGCCCTGGGAGTAGCGCTCGCCCGAGCCCTGCGCCATCGCCGACAGCGAACCCATGCCGCGATAGGCCTTGAACGAACGGCCCTGATACAGAATCGTCTCGCCCGGACTCTCGTCGACGCCCGCCAGCAGCGAGCCCAGCATCACCACGCCGGCTCCGGCGGCAATCGCCTTGGTGATGTCGCCTGAATACTTGATGCCTCCATCGGCGATGATCGGAATCCCCGTCTCCTTGCCCGCGCGGAAGGCCTCGGCAACCGCCGTAATCTGCGGCATCCCGGCGCCGGTCACCATGCGCGTGGTGCAGATCGAACCTGGCCCGATACCAACCTTCACGGCATCGGCTCCGGCCTTGATGAGCGCCATCGCGCCTTCATAGGTGGCGATGTTGCCAGCCAGCAGATCGACCTCCGGATACTTCTGTTTCACCGCGCGAACGGCCTCGAGCACGCGCGACGAGTGGCCATGCGCGGCGTCGATGGCCAGAGCATCGACGCGGGCCTTAATCAGTTCGCCGGAGCGCTCCAGAAAGTCACCCGTTGAGCCGATCGCTCCAGCCACACGCAGACGTCCCTGCGAGTCCTTGCAGGCGTTCGGATACTTCAGCTTCTTCTGAATGTCCTTGACCGTGATCAGGCCCTTCAGCTCGTAGTCGTCGTTGACGACCAGCAGCTTCTCGACGCGGTGCTGGTGCAGAATCTGCTCGGCCTGCTCCAGCGTGGTGCCGACGGGGACCGTGATGAGGTTCGTCTTTGTCATAACCTCATCGATCAA
>WQYS01000197.1 GCA_009781125.1 Acidobacteriaceae bacterium
CAGGCCGCGTCGAGTACCGCATCAAGCGGCTCTACTCCATCCAGCACAAGCTGCAGGCGCAGAGGATTCCGATCTCGCAGGTCCACGACCTGCTGGCGGTGCGCGTCATCACGCGCACGGTGGAGAACTGCTACGCTCTGATGGGCCAACTGCACGCTGCATGGCGTCCGGTACCGGGGCGCATCAAGGACTTCATCGCCATGCCCCGACCCAACGGTTACCAGTCGTTGCACACCACGCTGATCGCCGAGAGCGGACGCCAGTTCGAGGTGCAGATCCGCACCGAAGAGATGCACCGCGTCGCCGAAGAGGGCATTGCAGCGCACTGGAAGTACAAGGCCGGCGACAACGTGACCGACCGCGACGAGAAACGCCTGACCTGGGTGCGCCACATGATGGAGTGGCAGCGCGAGATGAGCGACCCCAACGAGTTCATGTCGACGCTGAAGATCGACCTGTACCCGGAAGAGGTCTACACGTTCACGCCCAGGGGCAAGGTGGTGGTGCTGCCCAAGGACGCCAGCCCCGTCGATTTCGCCTACGCCGTTCATACCGAGGTGGGCCACACGACTGTCGGGGCGAAGGTCAACGGGCGCATCGTCCCGCTGCGCACCAGGCTGAAGAACGGCGATATCGTCGAGATCACCACGCAGGCCGGGCACAAGCCCAGCCGCGACTGGCTGAGCTTTACGCGCAGCTCCAAGGCGCGCAACAAGATTAAGCACTGGCTCAACGAGCACCAGCGCCAGCGCGCGCTCGAGATCGGGCGCAAGCTGCTGGAGCGTGCCGCGCGCCGCTACAAGATTTCGCTGAACAAGTTCAACACGGCGGACTTCAACAAGATCGCCGTCGAGTACGGGCTCACCAGCGCCGACGACCTGCTGGCCGGAATCGGCCTTGGCAAGTACACCACGCGGCAGGTGCTGAACCGGCTCGAACCCGGCGCCATTGCCGAGGCCGAACCGGCTCCGGCGGAGCAGCAGCACGGCGGCATCTTCTCGAAGATGTCGGATGCAGTGAAGCGCGTCTACTTCAGCCGCGGGTCGGAGTCGCTTCAGGTCGAAGGCCAGAATGACCTGCTCACCTATCGCGCGCGCTGCTGTAACCCGATTCGCGGCGAGGCCATCGTCGGCTACGTGACGCGCGGCAAGGGCGTGGCCGTTCATGCGCGGAGCTGTCCCAATGTGCAGAACCTGCTCTACGAGTCGGACCGCAGGATTCAGGTGGAGTGGTCGCGCAGCGACTCCGGAGCCACCGGAGCGCAGACGTATCCGGTGAAGCTGACCGTCCACTGCGACGACCGCATGGGAATGCTGAAGGAGTTTACGGCAATTATCTCCGACAACGGAACCAACATCCGCAGTGTGGACTCCAAGCCTGCCGACGACGGCATGGCGACTCTGGACTTCGTCATCGAAACCGAAGACCTGCGCCACCTGACCCGTCTGGTGGAGCGGCTGCGCCGCGTCTCCGGGGTGAGAGACGTGCAGCGGGTACAGAAGATATAGCCTCTTCTCTCAAAATGTGAACCAGTTGACTTCAGTATGCCATTGGCATACCATCTACCCATGCAGACGGTGGTTGAAACTCCGACATATCTGCGAGTCGCCGAGACCTTCTATAACGAAGCGGACCGGGAAGACATCGTTCGCACCATCGCCGCAGACCCGGAGGCTGGAGACTTGATGACAGGTACGGGCGGGTATCGTAAGTTGCGCTTCGCGCGGCCTGGCATGGGGAAACGAGGCGGCGCGAGGATCGTTTATTTATACGGGGATGAGAGTTTACCAATCTTCCTCATCACGGTGTATGCAAAGTCGGAGAAGGGCAACTTAAGCAAGGCCGAGCAAAATGCTTTGGCGAAGATGGCAAAGAGTTTCTTTGCTGATTACAGGAGGGTGCGATGAGCAGATTGTTCAAAGAGATGGCCCAGGGAACTGCCGAGGCCCGCGCCTACATGGAAGGCAAGCGCAAGGGGTACAAGGTTACCTTGCCGGAGACCGTGGATGTGCGAGGCATTCGCAGGCGCCTGCGTCTGAGCCAGGGGCGATTCGCTGAAAGTTTTGGCCTGTCCGTGGATGCTGTTCGTCATTGGGAGTCAGGCCGCCGCCAGCCAGAGGCCGCTGCGCGAGCGCTTCTGATCGTCATAGCCGCAGATCCTCAGTTTGTAATGCGGTCCTTGGCTAAATGCGCGTGAAATGTTGTCGCAGCGCAGATTGTGACAGTACAAAAGAGGCAACTGGAGCGAAGCTGCCATAATCTGTCAGCCGCAACCTGTGTTAACTTTATGTAGATATTCCATATATAGATGTTTTGATATTTCGGAGTTTTTCTATGACCTCGTCGCAGCCTTTTATTGCGGCATGTTTGTTGATGGTCCTTCTGTTGGTTTCCATTCCGGGGCCCTTGTTTGCAGTTATCAATCCACTGGACCTTAAATCTGGCATCGAGTGGCATCGCGGCCCTTATCAGGCGCGGCTGGGAGACGTGGCTGAAATTGATATCCCCGCTGGCTATGCCTTCACCGATGGCGCGGGAGCGCGCAGGTATATGGACATGATCCATAATCCTGCGGCGGAGAATCAGCTCGGGCTGATCGTCCCCGCCGGGAACGATGCCGACGGCGGATGGTTCGTGGTCTTCGAGTACGACGAGACTGGCTACGTGCCCGACAACGAGCGGTCGTCGCTCGACGAAGCCAAGCTGCTGGCCTCTCTGAAGAAGAACACCGAAGATGGCAACCGGATTCGCAGGCAGATGCGATGGCCGTCCTTTCATCTGACCGGATGGCAGCAGGCTCCCGTGTACGACATCGCCACGCACGACCTCGCCTGGGCGACGATAGGCCTCTCCGAAGACGCCAGCGAAGGCAAGACTGTGAATTACTCTACGCGGATGCTGGGCCGCCACGGCACCATGAGCGCCGATCTGGTGCTGGACCCATCGCAACTGGAGCTGACTCTGCCTGCGTACCGGCAGCTTCTGGATGGTTTTGCCTTCACGCCTGGCAACCGCTATGGAGACTACGTCGAAGGCGACCGCCGCGCTCCCTACGGACTTTCAGCGGTGATCGCCGCGGGAGCCACGGCTACAGCCACAAGGTTCGGACTGCTGCCGAAGCTGGCAATCGTCATCACAGCAATACTTGTACTGATTGCAGTTACAGTCATCGCCGCCCGTGCAAAAAGAAAAAAGTCCTGAAGCGGCCAGGATTATCTCCATGCAGAGCAGCCTCTTATCTCAGGAGCTTACCGGATCGCTCGTCAGCTTCGGTGTCCACTGAACGCGCTTCATGCGCGCCACTGCGATCACTGCGGCTCCAACCACAATTGATCCCAGTGCGGCAATCTGAGCATTGCTCATACCCCAGTGGATCTTCGGATTGATCCTGACGAACTCAACCAGAAAGCGCGCGATCCCGCTCAGTACCAGATACTCGCCGGTAAGGACGCATACAGGCAGGCTCTTTCTGGCCCGCCGCCACAGCCACCACCCCAGAAGCACCGCGAACAGGAATTCGTACATCGGAGTCGGCTGCACCAGGTCCGGCGTGGGCACCAGAGCGTCGGGACGCATGTGAACTCCCCAGGGAAGCGTGGTCGGGATTCCGTAGTCGCCGTCGCCCGAAGTCAGGCAGCCGATGCGTCCGACGCCATAGCCTATCGCCGCCGCCGGAGCCGCCAGGTCCAGCATGCGCAGAGCGCCGATACGTTTCCCCAGCGCGCCTTTGAGAGAGCTCTTGAAACGCACATAGCGTCCCTGCGCCAGCAGCGCGGCGATACCGGCAACCAGGCCGCCGAACCACGCGAATCCCGCCTGAAACCAGTGCAGAAAGCGCGTCAGAACGTCCAGCGGATAGCTCCAGCCCGGAAGCCCGATCTGCTTCATCGCCAGACGAAGCGCGGCAACATCCTGCAACTCATGCCATGCCTTTGCGCCCAGGATACCTGCGACAAGCACCAGCGCCACCACGCTCAGCGCGTCGCCATCGACGCCGTGGCGGGTGAAGTTCTTATGCAGCACGACGGCGGCCACGACCGCCGCCAGCCACAGCAGCAGTCCGAATGTGCCCAGCTGCATCGAGCCGATGTGAATGTAAGGAAACATATGCCTCGCTTTCTTAAAAGTATAGGCGCGGAGGAATGATCTATTGATGATCTATTTTAGACGGGTTTGGATTTGAACACTCTTTTCCGCTACTCTCGGAGTATGTCCACAACTTCGGCTGCTTCGGTCTTCCCCTCGCCGGAAATCATGCGGGTTCTCTTCACCAAAGAGCAGATTGCCAGCCGCGTGCGCGAGCTTGGCGCCGAAATATCGGCCGATTACGCCGGTAAGTCCGTGGTTCTGATCGGGGTGCTGAAGGGCGCGGCGATCTTTCTCTCCGACCTGGCCCGGTCCATCGAGGTAGACAATACCTTCGATTTCGTCTCCGTCTCCAGCTATGGCCGCGCGCGCGTCAGCTCGGGAGCCGTCAAGCTCATCAAGGACATCGACAATCCCATTGAAGACAGGCACGTGCTACTGATCGAGGACATCCTCGACACCGGCCTGACGTTGAGCTATCTGCGCGGCCTGATGCTGCAGCACAAGCCCGCGTCGCTGAAGATCGTCGCCTGCCTCGACAAGCCGGAGCAGCGTCTGGTCCCCATCGAAGCCGATTATGTTGCCTTCAAGATTCCCAACCATTTCGTCGTCGGCTACGGACTGGACTACGCCGAGCGCTATCGCGGACTGGCCGATATCCGTGTCTTTCCGGAAGAATTTGCGCCGGTTTAATCAGGGGCCGAGCCATTGATAACCACCCGCACATCCTTCAACGTAACAACCATGAGAGCAGGATGGCCCGGACATTCCGTAAAGCCGAGTCTGCGGTAGAACGCGCGTGCGCCGTCCGATAGCGGATGCACGGCGATGCCGCGGATGCCAATGGTGTCGGCAGCGTTGGAGACACGCAGCGCGGCGTCCTTAAATAGGCCTCTGCCGACGCCTCGCCCTGCCAGCGACAGATCGACCGCCAGACGGCCTAGCATCACTACTGGCACCGGGTTCGGCATGTTGCGGCGGAACCGGCCCGGCAGTCCGTCGAGACCAACCGAGCCGGAGGCCAGCGCATAATACCCCAGCACCTTGCTGCCCTCGCAGACAACAAACGTGCGGCTGGCACCTTCGGCCTGATTGGCGCGGGCGCGTTTCTTCAGCCATTCGTCGAGCGAGGGTTCGCCCGAGTGAAAATTTTCTACCTCATGATGGCTGGCCAGCGGCTCCGGCGCGGACAAAGACATCCGCTACTCCCACGGAGCTTTCGTGAGCAGACTCCTGCGCAGATTCCGATTCGGCTGTGCCGGAGCGTCCAGCAGCTTGAGA
>WQYS01000198.1 GCA_009781125.1 Acidobacteriaceae bacterium
CTGCGGCTGCTGCGCGCTCGTGTCCGGCGCCGCTGTTGACTGGTTAGCCTGTCCGTGTGCGGCAACAGCAGTAGTCAGCATGCCCGCAACCGCAAGACCAGTCATCAGACTGGCTCGCATTCCGCTAAAGAAAGAACGCTCTATCATCGCTATGAACCTCATCCTCCCGGCGCAGTCGATTCCCCGCTAGCCCGCGCACAGGTGTGCTCCTATTTTAGTCTTTTCGGCCCGCCTTGTGGGTTTGACGACGCTAACATAAAAAGGGTTATGTTGCTGGCTGCTCGCGGATGCGCAGCCAGAACTTCACGCAGCCGCTTGCAAGCGTTTGGCGCGTTCGATACGCGCCATCTCCTTGGGACTGTGCATGGTTTCCCAAAGATCGCTGCGGCGCTGCACATTCAGCCAGAAGTCAGGGCTGTTACCGAATACACGGGCCAGGATCAGCGCTGTTGCCGCAGTGACGCCACGGCGGTCTCGGCACAACTCGTTGACATGCTTGCGCGCTATTCCCATCGCTTCGGCGAGCGCGCCCTGCGTCAGTCCCAGCGGCTCCATGAACTCCGTGGTCAATATATCGCCGACCGTAGCCGGTTTGCGCTTGGTCATCAGCATAGCTGTTCTGCCTTTCTTCATCTGTAACCGTGATCGTCCAGATAGATACTCTTCGCTTCACCCTTGCCGCCATCCCACCGGAAGATCAACCGCCACTGATTGTTGATGCGAATCGAATGCCAGCCTTCGAGATGGCCGCGCAGTTTCTCGAAATGATTGCCTGGCGGCACGCGAAGATCGGCGTCGGTCATCGCGTCGTCGATCATCTGGAGCTTGCGGAAAAGGCGGGTTTCAAGATCGCGCGGGATATTTCGTGAAGCCACATCCTCTACGAAGAAGACGCGCAGCCAGTCGTCCCGAAAGCTCAGAATCATCCGTGTTTCCTATGTCCCTATATACCACCCATGGAAACACATTTCAACCTGATACCACCGCTGCTGCCCGCGCCAGCTTCAACAGCTCGCGGGCGTTCTCTTCCGTCTTGCCGCGCTCGAAGACCGCCGAACCGGCCACTAACATATCCGCTCCTGATTCGACGACCGAAGCTACCGTATCGTGAGCGACGCCGCCGTCCACCTCGATGCGAAACCCGAGGCCCATCTTTTCCCGTAACTCCGCCAGATGCTCTATCTTACGGAGCGACGGAGCGATGAATTTCTGCCCTCCAAAGCCCGGATTCACGCTCATCACCAGCACGAAATGCACCATCGGGAGGACTTCGACGAGCGTCTCGACCGGAGTGGCCGGATTAATCACGACTCCCGGCAGAGCGCCGTGCTCGATGATGAGTTGCAGCGTGCGATGCAGGTGGCGGCAGGTCTCCTGGTGAACGCTGATGAGGTTGGCTCCGGCGGCGGCAAAGGCCGGGATGTAGGCGTCGGGATTCTCGATCATCAGGTGGCAGTCGAGCGGCAGCTTGGTCACCGGACGCAGCGCGGCCACCACCGGCGGCCCGAAGGTAATGTTGGGGACGAAGTGCCCGTCCATGACATCGACGTGGACGATGCTTCCACCACCGCGCTCAGCGGCGTGGACCTCGTCGGCAAGGTGCGCAAAATCAGAGGCCAGGATCGAAAATGCCAGTTCTACCAAGGGACTTGCTCCTTACTGCGAGTCTATCAGCCAGCATTTGCGAATTCGCCCAAATAGTTCCGCAGTTCGTCGCGGACGCGGCGGAAGACCTCCATGCGTTCGGCCTCTGTTCCCACCGACGCGGGCGGCGGATCTTCGAAGCTGTGATGCAGCCGCTTCGTTGCTCCCGGAAAAACCGGACAGCTTTCCTTGGCGTTGTCGCAGACGGTAATCACGTAGTCGAAATGCTGACCAGCAAACTCATCGACATTCTTCGAGCGGTGTGAGGAGATGTCGATGCCAATCTCCGCCATGGCTGCGATTGCCTCCGGACGCACCGTTCCGGGTTTCGTTCCAGCGCTTTCGACCGCGAATTTATCGCCTGCATCATGACGCAGCAATCCCTCGGCCATCTGACTGCGAGCAGAGTTGCCAGTACACAGAACGAGAACTCTTTTTTTCATGGTCCCCCTAAGAATACGTGTCTTTGCCGCTTTGATCGCCGCCGGATCGCGCTGAACCTCCGGCAGCGGCTTCGGCACGCCGAGCACCTGGCGCGCCGCTCCGCGCAGAATGCGCCGGACAGGCCAGCGTCCGTCCGCGTTCGGCAGAAAGACCTCGCCCGCGCGCTGCTTTTCCGGACGGTAGTACCAGCGCCGGAAGAGTGATAAATAATCACTCATCACCGCGAGATCGCCGTCCGTCACCTGATCCTTCAGGCGCTCAAGAACACCGCGTGCGCGCTCCTCGGGCGACGTTGCCGCCTCAACCGGAGCACCTTCCATAGGAACCGCCTCCAGCATCAGCGGCTGCGCAAACAACGAACTGCCTACGCTGGTCTGCTCCTTCACGGCGCGCACGCCCAGCGTCGAAAGCCGCTCCGGTCCGGCAAGCGAGCCGCGCTCCAACAGAAATACTGCGGCATCATCTTCCTTCTCGTCACGCGCGGCAGCACACTGGATAATCACCGCGCGCAGAGCGGGAACCGGCTGCACGATCTCGTCGGCAAGCGAGGCGGCGGCCTTCACCTTCTGATACTGCTCGTGAATCTCCCGGGCGCGTTCGAACTCCAGCAGATTAGACGCATGCTCGCGCTCGTGGACGATCTCCCCCAGCATCGTATCGCCGCGCGTATCGAGGAAGGTCGTCACGCGAGCGGCCTCTTCCGCATACTGCTCCGGCGTGCAGGCCTGCTTGCACGGCTCGATGCACTTCTTCATCTCGCCGTAGACGCAGCCAGGGTGTTCAGGATACGGCGCCAGATCCTCATGGCAGCGGCGCAGCTTGAAGAGGTCCAGCACGGAGTCGAGGTACCGCTCTGCCGCCGCACGCGAGGGGAACGGGCCATACATCGCCGAAAGCCCGCGCCGCGAAAGCCGATTGGTCACATAGACACGCGGAAACGCATTCTCCACAGCCATGCGGAGAAAGGCTGGCGTATGCAGCTTCAGTCTGCGCCGCGCCTCGGCGTATCCGAAGATCGCAGCCGCCGCGCGATACAGCGCCAGCGCCGACTCGAACTCCGAACCCGTGACGGTGTATTCAATTCGGGCCACCTTGTCGCGCAGGTTGAGGCGTTTCGATTGCGACTCGGGCGGAGCAAGCAGGCGCTTCATACGGCGGCGCAGATCGGCTGCCCGCGACAGATACGGCTCGGAGCCTTCCTGCTCGCCGTACAGAGCGAAGACGCCAGGCAGAGCAGGAACGGAGCGCAGAACTTCCTCCGCCCGCTCTGCTGAGAAGCTCAGTGCCGTCTCGAAGGAAAAGCGCTCCGCCATTGCTGTGATTTTAATCCGGGTTCCCCATGCGCAGAGACTTGCTCAAAGCAATATACCTTTGATAGTATATACGTCTAAAGGTATTCTTGATGTGGACAGTAGAGATTAGTGACGAATTCGAGCCAGAGTTCCTTCGATTGCCGCACGAGGTGCAGGATGAGGCCTTCGCAATGGTTCGACTGCTCCAGAGATTCGGCCCGCAACTTGGACGGCCCCGCGTCGACACGTTGAACCATTCGGGCCACGCAAACATGAAGGAGTTGCGGTTCGACGCAGCCGATGGCGTCTGGCGCATAGCCTTTGCCTTTGACCCCGAGCGCAAAGGGATACTGCTCGTTGCCGGGGACAAGTCGGGCGTGAGCGAGAAGCGGTTCTACCGCGAGCTGATCCGCAAAGCCGATCAACGGTTCGATGCGCATCTGGAGCGCATCAAAAAGTCACGGAGGGAGTATGGCGCGAAACATTAACGAACTGATGAAGGCATTGCCGGCAACTCGCCGCCGCAGGATCGAAAAGCGGGCGCGCCTGCTGATTAGCGAGGAGATGACTCTTCAGGAGCTTCGCCGCGCCCGCGAGATGACGCAGGTAAAGATGGCCAGGAACCTTGGTGTCGCGCAAAAGCAGATCTCTGACATCGAGAAGCGTACTGACATGCACATCTCCACCTTGCGGCGTCAAATTGAAGCGCTGGGAGGTGAGTTGACCCTGGTGGCGAAGTTTCCCGATGGCGCTCCGGTCAAGCTAATTGGATTGACTGAACCGTAGTTGCTCACCCAGCCATCACGCTCCGGCGATGGTCATGCCTTCGATCAGGATGGTCGGCGACGCCGCTGAGCTGCGAAACACAAGGTCGTTGCCAATGGCTGCGATGTTGCGGAACATGTCCCGGAGATTTCCGGCGATGGTGATCTCTTCGACCGGCCAGGCCAGCTCGCCGTTCTCGATCCACAGCCCGCTGGCTCCCTGCGAGTAGTCTCCTGTCACCAGATTGACGCCGAAGCCCATGGTCTCGGTCACGTAGAGTCCACGCCGGACGCCGCCGATGATCTGCTCCGGCGCGTGCGGCCCCGGCTCAAGATAGAAGTTGTGCGCGCCGATGCCTGGATTGCCGGTCAGCCCGCGCGAGGCGTTGCCGGTCGAGCGCACGCCCAGCTTGCGAGCCGTGTAGGTGTTGGTCACGTAGGTCTCAAGAATTCCGTGGCGAACCAGCTCGGTGCGCCGCGTGGGCAGGCCTTCACCGTCAAACGGAGCGGTGCCGAAGCCGCCGGTCGGAATGTCTCCGTTGAGCATCATGGTGCCATCGTCGATGACGCAGACGTTCTCGCCGGCGACCTGCTTGCCCAGCATTCCGGCAAAAAAAGTTGCGTGGCGATAGATGGCATCGCCGTTAGCCGCCTCGAAGATGCTGCCCACAATCGAGCGCGCGATCTCGGGCGAAAAGACGATCGGAGCCTTCTGCGTCGCCACGCGGCGCGCTCCCAGGCGGCGCACGGCGCGGCTGGCGGCGATGCGGCCTATCTCCTCAGGCGATTCCAGCCTCTTCACCGTGCGCGCATTCGTGTACCAGTGGTCGCGCTCCATGGCTCCATCGTCGCCAGTGGCGATCGGCGAAACCGAAAAGCCGCAGTAGGAGCGGCGATACTCGCCCCTGAAGCCGCGCGAGTTGGCCAGAATCTTGTGCGAAGTGCCGGTGTCGAAACCGGCTCCGTCGGAGTTCTTGATACGCGGATCGGCGGCCATGGCAGCGGCCTCGGCGCGGCGAGCGATCTCGATGCGCTCGGCGGCAGGCATCTGGTTGACGTCGTCGAAGTAGAGCTTGAGGTCGCAGTCGTGCTGGCCGAACTCATCCGGCTCGGGCAGTCCGGCGAAGGGGTCTTCGCCGGTGATGCGCGCCAGCGTAATGGCTCCGTCGACGAGGCGCTCGATGCTCTCCTCCGAGAGGTCCGAGCTGGAGGTGCTGGCCGC
>WQYS01000199.1 GCA_009781125.1 Acidobacteriaceae bacterium
CTCTCCCGGATGAATCTCAACCAATCGAACTGTATTCTTCCGCGCCATCTCTTCTCCTAGTGGTATCACGTCCGGCGTTATACGCAATTCGCGATACTCCATTTCTTTATATTTTTCTCATCTAGGAACTCTTTGAACTTGGGACTTCGATCCCTAGCCCAATCGACATAAACAAGAGTCTTACATTTGGGGCATTCCATGAGCGGGCCAGCAATACTGCGTGTAAATGGCCCCTGAAGATGAACAGCGATTTTTTCTGTATCCCAACAGTGCGCACAGAAAGGAGTTCTATCGTCTTCTGTGTAGTAACAAGGGAACTCAAAGACCATTGATGCCTTTTGATCAAGAAGCTCTTGTAGCTGCCGGTTCTCCTGCTTGAGCTTGCTGTTTTCGTCGCTCATCGTGACTATTTGATCAGTAAGGCCAACCAATTTTATGTAAAGATCATGGTTTGCGACCTTGTCAGCAACAGACAAAGCTTCTTTCATTGCATCAAGCACACTCACTACAAACCTCCATCGCAAAAACTACTAGTTCCACATCTGTTGAATCGGCATCGGCTCAATCTTCAGCATCAGCTCGGGAGCTACTCCGGAGAGCTTGCGCGCGAACTCCCTTGCCTGGCCTTCGCTGTCGAAGAGCTGCTGTGCATGAAGCTTTCCGCCAAACCACTGTTCGCACTTCCAGACAATGTTCTTCATGACGCACCTCCTTGCCGTTTGATAAAAAGCCGTTCTATGCAGAAGGGCGCTCCCAACATTTTTGCGAGGAGCGCCCGAAATCCGACCCCACCCATGCCGCGATAAGACTGCGGCATGAATGGGGCACCCAGTTTACTTCTTCTCGTCTACATCCACGTACTCGGCGTCGATCACTCCCTCGTCCTTCTTGGGTTCCTCTGCCGTTGGCGCGGCTGCGGCCCCTTCCGGAGTCTGAGCAGCGTTGGCCTTATACATGGCCTCGGCCAGCTTGTGACTGGCAGTGGTTAGACGCTCCCGAGCCGAGTTCAGCTCGCTTGCGCTGGGAGTGCCTGCCATCGTCTTCTTCGCCTCTTCGAGCGCCGATTCGACTTCCGTCTTATCCGATGCGGCAATCTTGTCGCCCGAGTCCTTCAGCATCTTCTCGACGTTGTAGACCATCGAGTCGAGCTGATTGCGCGCCTCGATCTCCTCGCGCTTAGCCTTGTCTTCGCCTGCGTGAGCCTCGGCCTCCTTCGCCATGCGCTCGACCTCTTCCTTGCTGAGGCCGCTCGAACTGGTGATGGTGATCTTCTGGTCCTTGCCCGTAGCGTTGTCCTTGGCCGTGACGTTCAAGATGCCGTTGGCGTCGATGTCGAAGGTCACCTCGATCTGCGGAATGCCCCGCGGAGCCGGTGGAATCCCCGACAGTTTGAACTTGCCCAGCGTGCGGTTCTGCGCGGCCATGGGACGCTCGCCTTGCAGGACGTGAACCTCAACCTCGGTCTGGCTGTCCGCCGCCGTCGAGAAGGTCTCCGTCTTCTTGGTCGGGATGGTCGTGTTGCGCTGGATCATCGCCGTGGCCACGCCGCCCAGAGTCTCAATCGCCAGCGTCAGAGGAGTCACGTCGAGCAGCAGAAGATCCTTCACGTCGCCCGCAAGCACGCCCGCCTGAACCGCCGCTCCTACGGCAACGACTTCATCAGGGTTGACGCCCTTGTGCGGCTCCTTGCCGAACAGCTCCTTCACCAACTGCTGAATCTTCGGCATACGAGTTTGTCCGCCGACCAGCACCACCTCGTCGATCTTGCCTGCATCGATACCCGCGTCCTTCAGCGCCTGGCGGCTGGGACCGACCGAACGCTGCAGCAGGTCATCGACCAGGCTCTCCAGCTTGGCGCGCGTCAGCTTGCGGACAAGGTGCTTCGGTCCGCTGGCGTCGGCGGTGATGAAGGGCAGATTGATCTCCGTCTCCTGCGCCGTCGAAAGTTCGATCTTTGCGCGCTCGGCGGCGTCCTTCAGACGCTGCAAGGCCATCTCGTTGCCCTTCGAGGTCAGGTCCAGGCCGCTCTCGCTCTTGAACTCGGCGATCAGCCAGTCCACGACGCGCTGGTCCAGATTGTCTCCGCCCAGGTGCGTGTCGCCGTTGGTGGACTTCACCTCGATGACGCCCTCGCCGACCTCCAGAATGGAGATATCGAAGGTTCCGCCGCCAAAGTCGTAGACCGCGATGGTCTCGTCCTTCTTCTTGTCGAGTCCGTAGGCCAGCGCTGCCGCCGTCGGCTCGTTGACGATACGCTTGACGTCGAGACCGGCAATCCTTCCGGCGTCCTTGGTGGCCTGCCGTTGCGCGTCGTTAAAGTACGCCGGAACCGTAATGACTGCCTCAGTTACGGTCGAACCCAGATAGTCCTCGGCGGCCTTCTTCAGCTTTTGCAGGATCATGGCCGAAACTTCAGGCGGAGTGTAGTCCTTGCCCTGCGCGTTGACCGCTACATGATCGCCCTGCTGAACCACCTTGTAGGGCACCATCTTCATCTCGTCGGAGACCTCGTTGTAGCGGCGGCCCATGAACCGCTTGATCGAGTAGATCGTGTTCTCCGGATTGGTGATCGCCTGGCGCTTGGCCACCTGACCCACCAGCCGTTCGCCGTTCTTGGTGAAGCCGACCACGGATGGCGTAGTGCGTCCGCCCTCGTCGTTCGGAATCACCTTCGGCTCACCGCCCTCCATGACCGCGACGCACGAGTTTGTAGTTCCGAGGTCAATACCTATAATCTTTGCCATCAGTTAAATCCCCCCATTGCGGGCCTCAGCCCTGTAACTGTAATCGACATTCTCAAGCATCACACTTGAGTGAGTTATTGTCAAGCTATCTGATGCTGAAAAGTTCACATGAGATGCAAGATGGAAATGGTGTTGATTTGTTAACCGGTTAAATCGGCATAAACGTTCCACGGGGATTGATCTGGATGCCTGTACCACGAAAGGCATCTTTCCCCACGGCTACGCTGTGGGCTGATATGGGTCGCGCCTGCGGCGCTCTGGAAGGGGAGATTCTTATGGCCGAGGCCGCGTGACCCAGAGCAGCGGCTGCGCGATGGGGAAGGTTCTCTGTAGATCGGGAATGTCCGTGTCCGGGGGAAGTTTCTTCCATAGGTCGGCGTACTCGGCCTGATTGAAGGCGCGCGCGGCCAGCAGCAGGCTGGGGCGGCGCAGCGGCAGAGCGGTGAAGTGGTCCGGGTCTGCCGGATAAGGCCACTCCGCGCGGTTAAGGATAAAAGGATAGTGGCGTGCCACGGCGGAGCGTATTCCTGGCCCGTCCAGCAGGTCGTAGGTCCACACTGTCTCGAAGCGCGTCGTGAGCAGGTTCGCGACGCCGGCCAGCATATCGAGATTGAACAGGCTGTTGCGATAGGGCCACGGAGTCGCGAGTTCGTGCGGGAAACTTCCATCGGCGAGAATCTGCGCCCGGATGGTCGTGTGCTCGAACTGATGGCGAAGCTCAGAGAGCGGGCGGTCGTCCTTGGTGTTGAGACGCGCGCAGGCGGTGGTCTGTAGCAACCACGAAGAAGCGTGATGATCCTTGCGGTCGCGGGCGAGTCCGGCGAGCCGTGAGGTCGTCAGCCACTGATAGTATTCGGTGAACCAGTCTGTAACGGCGTCGAGCGCTGACTGCGGCAGCGCGTTCGACGTGGACAGGAAGGGAAGGCACTGGGCGATCTCTCCTAAGAACACGGCCTCGACCACACCTTCAGGCCTGCCGGTCTTCGCTGGAAGAATTGTCTGTCCGTAGAGCAGGCTCGGCGTCATGCGCGTTGCTGGAGTGACGAACCATGCATTGAGATGAGCAGCAGCAGTACTGGCGTAGCGATCTTCGTGCGTCAGCACGTAGGCCGCTGTCAGTGCGGGAACCGCAAGTCCGAGGTTCAGCAGAGCATCGCGGTGAGCGGTGAACGCGGCTGGATTGCGCTCTCCAGCCCGCTGCGTGTAAGGGGCGCTTGGAGCAGAAGGATCGGGCCAGTAGTCGTCTGCTTCCGAGTAGAAGTCGTGCGCCGAGCCCGGACTGCGCGGGCAGGGAAGCGTCGTCAGCGGTGCGGGAGCCTGTGCTAGATAGCCGTTTGCGGCCTTGAGAATGCGGTCACGGTCGATGGCCGCAACATCAGGACGCGAGCTGGCGATGACTCCGGTCTGCGGCTTCGCAATAGTTGGCGTAAACAGAAGTGCGGCGGCGTTGCAGCAAAAGATACGGCGACTTGTGAACATTGGCCCCTCTTGCCGAAAAGTATCACGACAGTAATCTTCTTTCTGACAGGCTACAAAAGCCCGGGTGCCCCATCCTTCGCGTTTTTGCGATGGGTGGGAAAGTATACGGCTCAACTCACCACTGTTTCGGATGCAAAATGTGGTTGATCGAGCGTCATGCATTCCCACCCTTCGTCCGCCCAAACCACATGGGTTTTCCCTGGTCAGCTTTGCGGACGAAGGATGGGGCACCCGGACAGTTACGGCTGGCCAGATTCCCTATTTGTGCTCGCCGGACGCTCTTAGTAAACTTTTTATTGACTTCCCGAAAGAAGAATCGCGAAAGAAAGAAGAAATCATGGCAAAGACTTATCACGATCAGGACGCTGACCTCTCCCTCATCCAGGCGAAGAAGGTTGGCATCATCGGCTACGGCTCGCAAGGCCATGCCCACGCCCTTAACCTCAAGGATTCAGGCGTCGATGTCCGCGTCGGCCTGCGTCCCTCGTCGCCCAGCGCCGAGCGTGCCCGCAAGGCAGGCCTTGTGGTCGATACGGTCGCCAACATCGCTCAGTGGGCCGACGTCATCATGAACCTTACGCCGGACCAGAGCGCCGCCAAGCTGCACAAGGTCGAGGTCGAGCCTTATCTGACGCCGGGCAAGACGCTGATGTTCGCCCACGGATTCAACATCCGCTACGGCGCCATCGTGCCGCCCAAGGGCGTCGATGTGTCGATGGTTGCGCCTAAGGCTCCCGGCCACCGCGTGCGCGAGGTCTTTGCTGAGGGCGGCGGAGTTCCGGCTCTGGTTGCCGTCGAGCAGAACGCCAGCGGCAAGGCGATGGAACTGGCTCTCAGCTATGCCAAGGGCATTGGCTGCACACGCGCCGGAGTGCTCCAGACCACCTTTACCGAGGAGACCGAGACCGATCTGTTCGGCGAGCAGGCCGTGCTCTGCGGCGGAACCTCGGCTCTGGTCAAGGCGGGCTTCGAGACGCTGGTTGAGGCCGGATACCAGCCCGAGCTGGCCTACTTCGAGGTGCTGCACGAGCTGAAGCTCATCGTTGACCTGATGTATCGCGGCGGACTGGCTTACATGCGCTACTCCGTCTCCGACACCGCCGAGTGGGGCGACTACGTGGCCGGCCCGCGC
>WQYS01000200.1 GCA_009781125.1 Acidobacteriaceae bacterium
AGCGCGCGCAGATGATCGAAGACCGAGAGGCACTCCTCAAAGACCGTGCGCCCGCTGAGCGCCAGCCCATCCTGCGGCAGGTAGCCTATAGTCATGCCGCGGACGCGCGCCATCTCGCCGTAGTCGAGCGACTCGATGCCAGCAAGAATCCTGAGCAGCGTAGACTTGCCCGTGCCGTTGCCGCCGACAAGTCCTGTACGCTCGTCGGGCGTGATGAGCCAGTTGGCGTCTTCAAAAAGAAGTTTGGGGCCGAAGCGCTTTCCGGCAGAGATGAGCTGAAGCATTCTTTTCTATTTTCTCATCGCAGAGGAAAGCGCTACCCGGCGCTTCTGCTCAGCCAACCAATGCCGGATATCCAAGGCCTTTCCGGATATAAGCTAACTGTCCGACATGGTAGGACTCATGCAGCGCAAGGAAGGTCAACTCATCGGCCACAGTCTTCACGCCAGGGATGGGTATGGTAGCTGGCTTGGCTAATTGTTCTTCGGTCGCGGAGGCAAGCGCCTTCTGCAATCGTGGGCTGAGATCGCGCATCTTCTCGACCACTTCGGCCCCCGAGGGATACTCCTGGGGATTTCCCCTCGGTTGACCGCGGTCGAACAGAGCGATGTTCCAGCCCAGTTCAACCGGTTCGCCGAGCTTTTTGAGTGCGGTCGTCCGAGCGTAAACAATGTGGCCAGCCACCCAGAGAATCGGGTTATTCGCGGGCGCGGGAGAGCGCCACAGCTCTTCCTGTGTCAGGCCGTCGAGCGCCTGAAGCACAAGAGCATCGTTGATAGCAAAAATCATCGCAATGGGTGCAATCGCAGGACTAGAGGCTGTAGACGTCATCGAAACTCCTATGAGTGTGAGTATATCCACAGCAAACAGGTATGGGTAAGTCTGCAGATGGAGTTCCTCGTTTTCTCAGACCGCGGGAGAGACAACAGCCGAGCCACTCTGCTACCTTCAAACCTGAGAGCCTGATGACTGGACAGCAGCAACTTTTTCCGAACCCGGCCCCCGCTCCGCTGCCTCCTCCCCAGCCGAAGGGCGAGAGTGCGGGCCCCATCGCACCTGTGTGGTTGCAGCGCATGTCGCTGATCGTGCTGGTGCTCTTCTGTCTCTACATCGGCGCGCTGGTCGCCTTCCTGCCCTGGTGGCCGCGCATGTGGGACCACAATATGTTCATCCTCTCGCGTCCGTGGCTGCGCGCGACGCTGCATAACGGAGCCGTGCGCGGCATCATCTCCGGTATTGGACTGCTTGATATCTGGATCGGCATCTCAGAGCTCATCCACTACCGCGACTATCGCGGCTAGCCTGGCTCGCGCCTTGTAGTTCGTACTCGTTTTTGTTTGTCATCCCGCAGGGATCTGCTTTTTGCATGAAGCGGCTATACGTTTGCGTGTAAGAAGAACTCATAAACACCGTAATTTCTCCACGGTATTCGTGGTCGGGGAAAGAAAAACAGATCCCTGCGGGATAACAAACAAAAGGAAAAGCTGTGAATAATTCGGCCCGTTCAGTGAAAAACATGGAATAAACCAGCCACTACAACATCAGAACAGCGTTGCAGCCGCCGAAGCAGCAGCAGAGAATTAAACAATATGGCATCGATAGCCCAACTCACCTCCCAGGACGGAGTGCCTGCCTCCGTTCATATTGAAATCGCCGTGCTCGGGGCGATGCTTCTTGACGGACTCGCCACCAACGATGCCACCGGACGGCTGCAGGCCGAAGACTTTTCGCTTGACTCGCACCAGCGCATCTATCGCGCCATCCTCGCTCTGCAAGAGTCCAATCGCGGCATCGATGTCCTTACCGTGCAGGAGGAGCTGACGCGGCGCAAGGAACTGGACTCCATAGGCGGCCCCGCTTATCTCGCCTTCCTTACCGAAGGCATCCCGCGCAACCTCAACATCGAAAGCTATGTCGGCATCGTCAAGGACAAGAGCCTGCTGCGCCAGTTGATGAGCATCTTCAACGAGGGCGCAACGCGGGCCGCCGATCAGTCCGAAGACGCCATCCTTGTTCTCAACGATGTCGAAACGAAGCTGGCCGGCGTCGCTGACGGCGCCATTCAGGGCGGATTGGCGGACATCGGCGCCATCGTGAAGTCGTCGTTCGGCTCCATCGATAAGCTCTATGAGCAGGGCCGCGAGATCACCGGCCTGGCGACGCACTACGTCGAGTTCGACCGCATGACCAGCGGCTTGCAGCCGTCGGAACTGATTATCATCGCGGCGCGTCCGTCGATGGGAAAGACGGCGTGGGCCATCAACATCGCGCAGAATGCGGCGGTGAAGGACGGCAAGGTGGTGGCGGTCTTCTCACTGGAGATGTCCAAGGAGAGCCTGCTGCGCCGCCTGCTGGCCAGCGAAGCTACGGTGAACGCGCGCAAGATTCAGCAAGGCTATATTGGCAAAGAAGACAAGACGAAGCTGATGCACGCGCTGGAACGGCTGATGGAGTCGAAGATGTTTATCGACGACACGCCGGGCATCACCCTGGCCGAGCTGCGCGCCAAGGCACGCCGCCTGAAACAACAGCAGGGCGCGCTCGATCTGATTGTCATCGACTACCTGCAACTGGTCACGGGCACGGCTCCGACGGGCAAGCGGGGATTCGAGAACCGCACCCAGGAGGTCTCGGCCATCTCGCGCGGATTGAAGGCGCTGGCCAAGGAGATGACGGTGCCGGTCGTGGCCCTGTCGCAGCTCTCGCGTGCGAGCGAGCAGCGCGGCGGCGATAAGAAACCCCTCCTGAGCGACCTGCGCGAGTCCGGCTCCATCGAGCAGGACGCCGACGTGGTGGCGTTCATCCACCGCGACTTCTACAACCCCCGGGATGAAGACGATAAGGATCCGGACGCAAGGCGCAAGGCTGAGATCATCATCGCCAAGCAGCGCAATGGACCGACGGACAGCATCGATCTGGTGTGGCTGGAGGAGTACACGCGGTTTGAGAACCTTACCAAAGGCAACTACGACAACAGGTAGTCCGGTGCGCAAGATGGCGAGTACCCGTATCTGACGGTATTATCGCCAGATGCGGGTGGGACGCTGACTCACGGGCGCTAACCCGTATTTCTCACACCGCCACACTCTTTTGAGTTGTTTGAATGAAAAGTCGAGGAGGAATGGGTGGTGTGAGAAATGCGGGCTAAGATAGCCCATCTCCTTGAGTCCTTTTTTCTCCTGTTAGCATCGGTACAGAGGTGTTTGCCTTGTCAGATAGAAGAGTTTTCTTCGTACACAGTGCCTGTTTTTTCTTTGCATCTGTGCTGCTCGCCTGTCTTTCCGCAGCGACGGGAGCAATCGCGCAGGTGGCCCAGCCGTTTGTCCCGAAGCACATCTACTCCGCGACAGCAGATTCCAAGGCCGAGATCGCCGCCGCGCTCAAACGGGCGCGCGCTGGCAACAAGCGAGTGCTGCTTGGCTTCGGGGGCGATTGGTGCGGCGACTGTCAGATGCTCGACATCTACATGCACCAGGACAAGAACGCCGCTTTGATCGATAAATACTACGTTGTCGTTCATATCGACATCGGCCGCATGGATCGCAATCTGGATATTGCCCGGCAGTACCAAGTTCCTATCGAAAAGGGCGTTCCCGCTCTTGCCGTTCTCGACGCCCATGGGAACCTGATCTACTCACAGCAGCATGGAGAGTTCGAGAACATGCGTCATCTCAGCGCGGAAGACCTCACGGCTTTTCTGAAACGCTGGGCGCCCAGGCCTTAGGCGCGAAGTGGCTGTAAAGTATTCATAGCTCTGGCCTGAACGCCTGCGCCACGATGAAGGCTCGCCCCATCTCCGCCATGCTGCACCGCACCGCGCTGCGGGCGCTCGACCATGACGTCCTCAATCTGGCGCAATCGGCGGCCTACTCGGCGATTGTGGCGCTGTTTCCCGCGCTTCTCGATACGGCGGCCATCGTCGCCTTTCTGCCGGACGCTACGCGAACCCAGCTCCTCACCATCTTTACCCGTTTCCTTCCGGCGGAGGTTATCCCTCTGCTCGAAGGCTACTTTGTGCCCTCGCCGGGCCACTCTCCGTCACTTCATGTGCTCTTCGGAGCGGCGCTGGTCTCGATTACAGGCGCAGTCGCCGTCATCACCACCTTCATGGAAGGGATGCGCCGCGCGCGCCGCCTTCCGCTGCGCTCGTGGACCTTCTGGAGCATCCGCGCTCGCGCTCTGCTGCTGGTCCCGTTCTCGCTGGTTCCATTGGCGATTACCAGCTCTCTGGTCATCTTTGGCGAGATACTCACCCGCTGGCTGGTCATGCATCTGGCGCCGGAGCTACGCGCGCCGGTCCACGTTGCCGCCTTCATCGGGCGCGTAGCGATTGAGTTCATCGGCAGCGTGGGCTTGATTGCCCTGATCTACCACCTGGGCACGCCCGAGCGCCAGCCCTGGCGGCGAGTCCTGCCCGGAGCCGTTGCCGCCACCGCCATGTGGCTGGTCTCGACGCTTGCCTTCGGCTGGTACGTGACCCGCTTCGCCAACTATTCGGAGGTCTACGGCTCGCTCGGAGCGGGCATTGCGCTGCTCTTCTGGCTGTTTCTGGTGTCGCTCAGCGTACTCTGCGGGGCGGAGTTCAACGAGCAGTTCCGGCCTCGTCCCTCCCCCGATGAAGAAATTGTGCAAAAGAGTTCTAATTCTGCCGTTTAGATTTCCACACGCCTCCAGCGCGGTTAGAATGCCAAATAGAGAGAACAACTGAGACTGTGCTGGCGGAACGCATTCCGCGAGCTACCGAATGACTGCAATCGAAATAAACCATTGAATTGAGAGTTATGACGAAACCGTTATCTACGAAGACCTCTGCTTCCACCGCCTCCGGATCGGACCTCCGCCGCGCCAAGATTGTTTGCACGCTGGGTCCAGCCTCCAGATCCATCGAAGTCTTTCGCCAGCTCGTTCGCGCCGGTCTGGATGTGGCGCGCCTCAACTTCTCGCACGGATCGCACGAACAGAAGGCGGAGCTGATCCGCATGGTGCGCCAGGTGTCCAAAGAGGAAGGCAAGCCCATCTGCATTCTCGCCGACCTGCAGGGCCCGAAGATCCGCACCAGCAAGCTCAAGGACCACAAGCCCGTGGAGCTTGTCGCCGGCAACCGGCTGACGATCACGCCGCGCGAGATCGAAGGCACCGCGGAGATGGTGGGAACCACCTTCAAGACGCTGGCGGAAAATCTTGAGCCCGGCTCGCGCATTCTGCTCTCCGACGGCCTTATTGAGCTGCGCGTGGAAGCCATCAAGGGAGCCGATGTCGTCTGCGAGATCATCAACGGCGGCATGCTCGGCGAAAACAAGGGCATCAATCTGCCCAGCATTCCGG
>WQYS01000201.1 GCA_009781125.1 Acidobacteriaceae bacterium
CCAGAATAAACACGCCTCCAATAAACGGCAGCAGCAGCTCCTGCTTGATGGAGACGGCAACGGTTCCGATGGCCCCGCCCAGCGCCAGGCTGCCGATATCGCCCATGAATATCTCCGCCGGGTGCGCGTTGTACCAGAGAAAGCCGATGCTTCCGCCCACCAGCGCTCCGCAGAAGACCGTCAGCTCGCCCACCAGCGGCATTCGTTGCAGTTCGAGGTAGTCGGAAAAGACGACGTGCCCGCTTACATAGGTGAGAACCGTCAGCGCTCCGGCGGCGATAATGGTGCATCCAATCGCCAGCCCGTCTAGTCCGTCGGTCAGGTTCACGGCGTTGCTGGAGGCGGTAGTCACCAGCATGACGAACACAATAAACGGCACGAAAGCCAGCCAGTGCAGGTGCGGAATCTGTCCCATCCAGTTCCATACAAGGTCCGGACGGACGTGCTTGAAGAAAGGAAACATCATCTGCGTCGAGTAGCTGCCATGCGCGCGCAGCCACAAGAGGGCGATGGCGACTCCGATGCCTGCCAGCATTTGCAGACCGAACTTTGCGCGCGCCGTCAGGCCAAGATTACGTTTGTGGACAATCTTGATGTAGTCGTCCGCCAGACCGATGGCTCCATACGCAATCGTTGACAGCGTAACGATCCAGACAAACGGGTTCGACAGATCAGCCCACAACAGCGTGGGCACAAGAATCGAGATCGAGATCAGCACGCCGCCCATGGTGGGCGTGCCGCTCTTCTTCTGGTGCGACTGCGGCCCCTCCTCGCGAATGTACTGGCCGATCTGAAACTCGCGCAGCCGCTCGATCACCCAGGGGCCGATCAGCAGCCCGATCAGCAGCGCAGTCAGCCCCGCAAACGCCGTCCGGAAGGTCAGGTAGCGAAAGATCCGAAAGAAGCGAAAGTAAGGAAATAACTTCTGATACAGCAACCAGTAAAGCAAAAACGCCTCCACACATTCGCACAGCTAAATTTCCGAAACACTTTACGTCAGCATAGCCAACGCACGAAACAACCGCATATGACCATCCACAACTGCCCGGGTGCCCCATCCTTGCGCAGTTTCATCGCGCAAGGGTGGGAATGTATAACGCTCAATCAGGTATTTTTCCCTTCCCCAAACAATGGCGGATTGAGATGTATACATTCCCACCCTTCGGTCGCCACGGCGACCTCAGGATGGGGCACCCGGGCTTTCGTGACTGGTCAAAATCGCTATTCATCAACTCCCTCCAGTGCCCGCTCCAGACGGACTCCGCGCGATGCCTTCAACAGCACCACATCGCCTGCGTGCACATTGTTGCGAAGCCACTCTCCAGCCGCCTCCGCATCGCTTACGAACTCGGCGTTCACGCCGCGCTCACGCGCTCCGCGCACAATCGCTTCAGCAGCGCCCTGAACTCCCAAGACCTCCGTAACACCTCGCTCGCCCATCCTGTGCCCGCAGGCTAAGTGCAGAGCCTCGGCCTCTGTTCCAAGCTCAAGCATCTCGCCAGCGACAACCAGATGCCTTTCGCCGGGCATCGCCATCAGCGCATCTACCATTGCGTCCAGCGCGCGGGGGTTCGAGTTGTAGCTGTCATTGATGATGGTCGCGCCACGCCATGCCAGTATCTGGCCGCGCTTGTCGGTTGCGCGCATCTCTCCGATGGCCGAGGCGCACTCGTCGAGACGCATCCCGCTGCGCAGCCCAACCGCAATCGCAGCCAGCGCATTCGAGACATTATGACGTCCCAGCAGCTTCAAGCAGACCGTGGCGCGCTGGCCCATCGCTTCGACGATGAACTCGATGCCATCGGCTCCCTTCTCCACGACATCGGTTGCTCGAACATCAGCTCCGTCACTGAGTCCGAAGTACACGGCCCGATCTCCTATGCCACGCCCGAAATCCTTTACATATGGGTCATCGAAGTTCAGCACCGCGACGCCATCCGGAGGCAACGCCTCTACAAGCTCGTACTTCGCCCGCGCGATTCCGGCCAGTCCATCGGAGAAGAACTCCATGTGAACCGGAGCCACATTGGACACCACCGCCCAGTCAGGCTCCGCAATCTTCGCAAGCACAGCAATCTCGCCCGCGTGATTCATCCCCATCTCGATGACAGCGGCCTCGTGTTCGCGTTCGAGCTTCAGAAGTTGCAAGGGCAGGCCGAAGGCGTTGTTCAGATTCCCTTCGGACCTCAACACCCGGAACCGCGCTGCGAACACCTGCGCTATAGCCTCTTTCGTCGTCGTCTTCCCTGCCGATCCGGTTACGCCAATAACTCTGCCGCCCCAGTCGCGGCGCACCTCGCGAGCCAGACTCTGCAACGCCGATAAGACGCAACCATCCACGCGCATGAACTTTGCCGCATCGACCTCCGCCGGAGCCGCCCAGTCCGCGCTGACAACGGCTGCGAGCGCTCCATTGGCCAGCGCCGCCTGCACGAAGCCGTGTCCGTCGAGCCGCTCGCCTTTGACGGCAAAGAACAGCTCTCCCCGACGTACAGAGCGCGAGTCTATCGAATACCCCTGGGCTTCCGCCGTGGCGTCAAAATCGCCTGCGGCATGAATCCAGCACGCAATCTGGCTCAGCGTCAGCTTCATGCCATCTCCTTCAGAACGCGCGCGGCTACGGCTACATCGTCGAAGGGAACCGTCCTATCCTTAAACATCTGCACCTTTTCGTGCCCTTTACCCGCGATCAAAACTATATCTCCTGCGTGAGCGGAACGAATCGCCGCCTCAATCGCTTTGGCGCGGTCGGCTTCCACCAGACACTTCGCGCCTGTCTGCTTGACGCCCGCGTAGGCCTCCTGAATGATCGCGCCCGGCTCCTCGCTGCGCGGATTGTCGCTGGTCAACACGACCAGATCACTCCCCTCGCCCGCAGCGCGGCCCATCTTCGGACGCTTGCCGCGATCGCGGTCTCCGCCGCAGCCGAACAGCGTAATCACGCGCCGTCCATCGTTGCCTGCCAGCTCCCGTGCCAGCCCGATCAGGTTTCTGAGCGCATCGTCCGTGTGTGCGTAATCGACAACAACCGTAACTCCATTCGCTGCGGGAACGACCTCAAACCTGCCCGGCACCTGCGGAGCCTTCGCTGCGCCCGTGGCGATCTGTTCGAGCGACAATCCGCGCGCCCATGCCGAGGCGCTCGCGGCCAGCAGATTGGAGACATTCACGCGGCCCGTAAGCGCGGATCGTATCTCCACGGCGCCTACGGGAGTCACCATGCGGAAGCATGTGCTTCCGATACGCATCTCAACATCTTCAGCGCGGAAGTCTGCGCCCTCACCATAGCGGATGACCTCGGCATTCTTCACCGTCGCAGCCAGCCGCCTGCCGTAAGCGTCATCCATATTCAGCACGGCCACGCGCGGAGCGGGCGCGCCGACTCCTTCAAAGAGCCTCGTCTTGGCGGCAAAGTAATTCTCCATGGTGCCGTGATAGTCGAGATGGTCCTGCGTCAGGTTGGTGAAGATGGCCACATCAACCGGCATCCCCCAGACGCGCTCCTGATCGAGCGCATGGGAGCTCATCTCCATGACGGCCTCGGTCGCGCCCAGCCGGACTCCGTCGGCAAAGACCTCCAGCACGTCGCGGCTCTCCGGCGTGGTGTGCGGGGATTTTTTTACCTCACCGGCGACGTGAGTTTCGATGGTTCCAAGCAGAACGGTCTTCCGCCCCACGCTTGCGAGCATCGACTCCAACAGGAACGCGATGGTCGTCTTGCCGTTGGTTCCCGTCACCGCGCTCAGCGCCAGCCGCCTCTCCGGATGCTGCATGACCGCAGAGCTGGCCTCAGCCAGCGCGCGGCGTCCGTGTTCGACCAGAGCAGCGCCAAGCTCAGGATGCGCGCTGCGCAAATCCTGATAGACCTCGCGGGAATCAGTGATGACAGCAACGGCTCCCTTAGCAATCGCAGCTTCGATATAGCGGTTGCCATCGGTGCTGCCGCCTCGCATGGCAACGAAAAGATCGCCACGCTTGACGAGGCGCGAATCGTAGGCAACGCCCGTGACCTCAGCCGAGCCGCCCGTGCTCGCCACCGTCACCACCGACCGCAATATATCTTTCCACTGCATAGTCATGATTTTAAGAACACTCCACAACGATGAACAAAGGGCCGACGGCCCGAGCTATACCAGCCCAGGGCGTAGCCCTGGATAATACCGCCCATTCCAGGAACAAGGGCTGAAAGCCCGCTCTATAGATTCCGAATGGGATTCGATATACGGCATTTGCAGAATTGGACCTCCCGTATAGTGCGGGCTTTCAGCCCTTGTTCATCTTCTAGAACACCTTACCCAGGGCTACGCCCTGGGCTGGTATATGACGCGCCTTCGGCGCTATTCTTTGACATTCATCCTATCTGGCAAAGCGAACCACGACCTCGGTTCCGGGAGGAACCATAGTTCCAGCCGCCGGAGCCTGTTCTCTCGCCACGCCGCTGCCAACCGCCTGCACACGCAGTCCTGATGCGGCTGCCTTTTCAACGACGGAGCGCAGCGCCGCCCCTTGAAACGCCGGCACGGCAACGCGCTTCCGCGCATCCACGACCACCTGGCCGTTGCCGCGCGCCTGCGCCACGGGCGTAATCTTCGGAGCAGTCAATGCCGCCGAAGCGCTGCCATCTTCCGATGCTCCTCCGCCAGCGCGAAACACAGGTACCACCTTGTCAGGCAGAGTAGCTACAGCCGTTGTCGCGGGAGCAGCCCCGGTTGCCTCCGGCGCGGCAGGAGCAGTAGCCGGAGCTCGCAGCGGATCGTCCGCCGGAAGATTATTCAGATCCGCAAACATGGCGTTCGGATCGGCGGATGTATCCGACACGGAGTCGTCCACAAGGTCCTTCTGCGCGATCACCTGTTTCTTCGTCTTCAGCGGCTGATCGCACGGCACTCCGAGATATTCAAGCACCTGCTGCGCCACCTCGGTGAACACGGGAGCGCTCACGGCGGCTCCGTAGCGGCTGCCGACCGTCGGCGTATCGATCACCACGGCAACCGTAATCGCCGGGCTGTTCACCGGAGCCATCCCCGCAAAGCTGGCCACCAGCTTCGTATGCGAGTACGTGTGCGTGGCCGGATCGATCTTCTGCGCCGTGCCCGTCTTGCCGCCTGAGCTGTATCCGTTCAGTTGCGCCGCCTTTCCGGTCCCGTCGGTCACAACGCCCTGCATCATGTCGCGCATCTTCTTCGCAGTCGACCCGCTGATGACGCGGCGCGCACCCTCCGGCAGCGTGGATGGCAACTGGTCCGCCGGACGAAACGGCTCTGGTTGCAGCCCGGCGCCGCTCTCCGCCAGATTAGTCTGCTGCAAGACGATGCGCGGC
>WQYS01000202.1 GCA_009781125.1 Acidobacteriaceae bacterium
AAGTACTCCACCAGCGCATCGCTGACCTTTCCTTCGGGAAGATTGCCCGGATAGCTCACGATCAACGGAACGCCGACGGACGGATTGAACAGGCAGAACTTGTCCAGCAATCCGTGATCGCCCTCCATCTCTCCGTGATCGGCCGTATAGATGACGATTGTGTTCTTGTCCAATCCCAGGCGCTCCAGCGTCTGGTACACCCTGCCGATGCAGCCATCGACAAATCCCAGGTTGCCCAGATATCCGGCGCGGTGACTGAGAAGTCGATCCTTGCCTAAAGCCACATAGGAAGCAATACGGTCTTGTATCCAGCGCGGATAGCTTGAACCGTCGCCCGGATCGGGCATTTTCATCGATTCGACGGGGTAACGTTCTGCCCACTCTTTAGGAGGGTGAAGCGGCGGATGCGGTCGGAGAAAACTGCTCACTAGGAGAAAGGGCGCATCATCACCCTTGTAGCGCTCCAGAAAGCGGCAGGTCTCACGCGCGACAAAAGAGTCGAACTCGTCCTCGGTATCCTCAAACGGCGATGAAAATCCGATGGGTTTCACATGGCCCGCCCACGGTTTTTTCGATCCCCAGACGCCGGGCAGTTCCGGCAGGCCGGCGCCATCGTCGTTGACCGTTTCGAAGAACACCGGAAATGTATTGTTGGCGATCATGTTTGCAAATGCCGGTACCTTCGGCCCCAGATACATCATCCAGTCATTGAATCCCAAAAAATACTGGAAGCCGTGCTTGTGTCCATCGTTGAAATGCATCTTGCCGATCAGACCGGTATGATACCCATGCTCGGCAAAGTGACTAGCCATAGTTGGTTCGTTCCAGGCCAGCAGGTCTGTGTTATCGATTACGCCTGTCGTGTGCGCGTATTTTCCGGTCAGCAATGACATACGGGAGGCCGCACAGACGGGATACGGACAAATGGCGTTTGGAAACCTCACGCCGCGCGTCGCAATGCGATCGATATTCGGCGTCGGAACCATGGTCCAGCCTGCGGCTCCCATGTAGTTGCTACGGTGTTGATCTGTCATGATGATCAACACATTAGGACAGTCCTTCCGCGAACCTGCTGCCGCTACCTTGCTGCTCGCCGCAGACGCACCCTTCGATGCGTTATCATCCCTGCTGGTTTGAGCGTGGCCGAGACCCGACGTGCCATACAATCCAGCAGCCGAGAGCAATCGAAGAAAGTCCTTCCTTGTCATATCAGGGCCTATCCTTGTTCTGTGCAATGCGAGCAAGCTGCGTTCTTCTCAGAGCGCTCTTTGGTGACGCGATCCATATAGCCGCTTTCCCGGAACGCTGCAAGTGGATTCTCTCCCAATCCTTTGGATATTCGCCACGCTCGAATTGCTGGGCGCACGTCCGTTGCAAATGCGTCCTTGAGGCACTCCTCGGCATCCACAAGTTCCGCCTTGGCCTGATGCCGCGCAAGCTTCTCACAATCGACCAGCGCAGCCTTCACATACAGATCCTGTGCGGTCATAGCTGTCTGAATCATCTCCTCAATCTTGTTCTTCAGATTGTGGCTTTGATCTACCATGTACGCTATATCAGCTTTCTTTCCGGTCTCCCACTCATACAGATGAATCTCATGGAAGATACGGAATACCTGGTAAGGATCGATCGATCCCAATGTAAGGTCGTCGTCCGCATAGCGCCTGTCGTTGAAATGAAATCCGCCAAGCATACCTTCAGCAAGCAGCCATGCCACGATTTGCTCTATGTTTTGCGCCTGGTAATGGTGACCCGTGTCTACAAGAACGCGGGCCTGGCTTCCGGCATTACGCGCCAGAGACATGGACATGCCCCAGTCCGCGATGTCCGTATGGTAGGAAGCAGGCTCGAAGGGCTTGTACTCTACCAGCATTCTCTGATTGGGCTTAAGGCGAGAGTGGACGGCCTTGAGACCATCGATAAACAACTGGCGGCGCTGCCGGATATTTGCCGTTCCTGGATAAGAGGAGCCATCGATAAACCACAAGGAGATGTCGCGGCTACCCGAGGCTGTAGCTATATCGATACTGTCCCAGATGTGATCGAGCGCTGCCTGGCGTATGTCTGTATCAGGGTTGGCAAGCGATCCGTTCTTATAAATCTGGTCCTGATAAACATTAGGATTGATCGCGCCGACCCGGGTTCCGTACTTGACGGCAAGGTCCGCCACTCGCTTCGCCTCGCCCTTTCCATCCGGATAATCCCAGAGAACATGCACGGCAACCGTGGGACAACATCCAGTAAACCTATGCACACAACCGGCATCGGCGAGTTTTTCTTCTATCGTAGTCGCTGCCGCAGGCTGGTGAAACGTTCCGAATCGTGTTCCGGAGTCCGTAAACGCCCACGAAGGCAGCTCAATTGCGAATTCATCCAGTGCTTTCCATACCTTTTCTTCAATACTACTTGCCATCTCTCTTCCTCCTGTGCGTTAAGGCTCGACTACGATCTTCATTCCCTGCCGTGACTCCATGACTGCGAAAGCTTCCTTGATCTCGCTCAGTGGAAAGCGATGGGTGATCAACGGCTTGACTCTCACCTGTCCACTTTCCAGAAGACGGAGCGCGAGCTTGTGCTGCCTGGGCACAGAGCCGTGAGAACCGGTTAAGAAGGACTCGCGATAATGAATTTTGTTCGAATACAAGCTCATGGGCCGGGCGTCCTTCCCCAGACCTCCGAAAAGATTGACATAGCCACGGTGTGCCACCATCTCCACCGCCTGCTCGTGCGCCTCAACCGAACTGCTGGTTGTAACGATCACATCGGCTCCACGTCCGCCGGTTGCTTCCATCACGGCGCGGACTACATCCACATGTTCGCTGGCCAGATATAGATCGGCATTATAGAACTTAGCGATCTCCATCCTCTTCGCGCTGCGTTGGATGCCAATCACCTTTTGCGCTCCCATGTTCCGTGCCAGATCGATCATCATGCAGCCGATCGGGCCCAGTCCGATGATCACGACCGTCTTGCCCAACGACATGTTCGCTACCTCAAGTCCGTTGATGGCGCAGGCAAGCGGCTCGGCCAGTGCCGCCTCTTCGAAGCTGAGATGATCGGCAAACTGCGCGATCGGACCTTCATTACAGATTAACTGCGGTATCTTCATATATTCAGCGAAGGCTCCCGGAATCTGATAGCCAACCGCATAGTTGATCTCGCAATTATTTCCGAGACCGTTGCGGCACCAGTCACACAAACCGCATGGAACATCTGCGGCGATCGAAACACGGTCGCCCACCTTCAGGCCGCTTACCTTGGCTCCTGTCTTTACGATCACGCCCGATGCTTCATGACCGGTGACGGTAGGTGGAATCACTCGCGGATTACCGTGGTGAAGAATCCGGATATCCGACCCGCAGACGCAACAGGCCTCCACTCTCATCAGGGCCGATTCGTCATCGATCTCCGGCACCGGAACTTCTTCAACGGCCATCCGGTCGATGCCATGAAGAACAGCGGCCTTCATGGTCTTGGGTATGGCAATCACTTCAGTTTCTTCGGACTTCTGCGCAGTAACGACACTCATATGGTTTTTTGTCCTCCAGCGTTTGGCTGATTCGGTTGGATAAGTACCTTGCAATAAAACTGTGTTCGATCCTTCATCATGCGCAGCACATCCCATGCGCAATCCAAAGGTACCCGGTGCGTCACCAGGGGCTTAACATCGATCACGCCTGAAGCCATCGCCGCCAGCGAACGATGCCAGTCGTCATCTTCGCCGAAGGCTCCGTAATCGGAGTTCCACGTTCCCAGAATCTGAACCTCCCGCCGCATCTGACGCGATATAAGTTCTGAGGGGATGGTGATGTCAGCGCTGGGGTTTCCCAGCAGTACAACCCTTCCGCCATGCCGTGCGCCGCGCATAGTCTGAAGCGTTGCCTGCGGAACGCCTGCCGCATCGATACACAGATCGGCACCGAGTCCTCCGGTCATCTTCTCGATTCCGACAACCGGGTCGCTGACACGTAGATCGACTACATGTTCAAAACCGAAGCCCCTGGCCAGATCCAGCTTTTCGGGAACCATGTCGACAATCATGACCTTCGACGCGCCCAGCGCACGCGCCCACTGAGCCACCATGAGTCCGATCGGTCCTGCGCCAAAAACGACTACCGATTCACCAATAGAAGTCCCTCCAGCGCGCCGTATGGCGTGCAAAGCTACTGCGGCAGGCTCGATCATCGCAGCTTCTTCCAGCGAGACGCCATCGGGAATACGCAGCAGATTCCGCACCGGAGCCACAACATAGTCCGCGAACGCGCCGTTACTCCTGCTTCCCAGGTAATCGTAGTTAAGACACTGAGCATACTTGCCGTGTTCACATGAGACACAATCGCCACACCAAAGAAGCGGGAATACTGCGACACGATCCCCAGGAGCAAATGCCGTCACGCCTTCCCCAACGCTCTCGACTACGCCTGAAAATTCGTGACCGCACACGATCGGGAAGAAGTAGGGGCCTTTCCCGAAGAATCGAGGTATATCCGAATTACAGACACCGCAAAAGCCGACCTTCACTCTCACCTTGCCATTCGCGAGTTCAGGCAGTGCGATCTTCTCGTAACGTGCGTCTTCTATGGCGTGAAGGACCAGCGCATTCATTTTGTCCACACTCTCCCCATTCACTTGCGTTCCCTCCGGCACACTGGAACAGCCTCAGTCTGATGTCTGCCCGTTTGAAGGCCTTTCTGAATCGCTGTCCGCATCCTACGCATATTTTCGTTCCTGGACTCTCCGCGCCTGAAGAGGCTGCTGCTTCCAGCAACCAGGATGTCCGCGCCCGCAGCCACCATCTGCGGTATGTGCTCGAAACTTACGTTTCCATCGACCTCGATAGGAATGCTGCGCCCCGTCCTACTCAGCCATGACTTGCAATCCGCAATTTTGGCGAAGGCAGAACCGGCAAGCTTCTGGCCGGCAAAACCGGGGTTCACCGTCATCACCAGTACGAAGTCGAGCAGATGAGTGACATACTCCAACACCGAGGGTGGCGTGGACGGGTTCAACGCGACTCCCGCCTCTGCTCCGGTTTCGCGGATTAGCGATAGCGCACGGTCAAGGTGGAGCGCCGACTCGTAATGCACCGAGATCGTTTCGACACCAATCTTCGCCAGTTCTCCAATAAAAAATTCGTTGTTGTTTACCATCAGATGAACGTCAAACGGCAACTTCGTTACATTTCGCATCTGCTCCAGCAGCACCAGGCCGCAGGGCATATTGGGAACAAAGTGCGCATCCATAATGTCCCAATGCAGCAGGTCTGCGCCCAGCGCTTCGAGGCCCTGAATCTCTTCACGCAGTCGGCTCATATCGGC